>DATNKA010000495.1:0-6876 GCA_035603655.1 Candidatus Acidiferrales bacterium
GCCATCGCTGAGCACAAGCGTGCTCTAGAACTTGATCCTGCTTCGCAGCTCATGAACCAGGCTCTGTGCGGAATGTACTATTCGTCACGAGAATATGACAAGTCGATACAACAGTGTCGAAAGGTCGTGGAAATGTATCCCGATGTTTCCATGCCCCACGACACAATCAGCGGCGACTACACACAGAAAAAGATTTACGACAAGGCGCTTCAGGAGTATCAGCGAAGTCTAATCCTTCAGGGTGAAACGGAGCTATCTGCGGCGATGGGAAAAGCTTTTGCTGCCGGGGAGTGGGAAGGTGTTCTCAGAAAAAGGGTCGAGGTCTCTCAGAAGCATGATACCAGCGATTATGACCCGGCCTTCGTCGCTGAATGTTATGCAGCTCTAGATGAAAAAGACAAAGCGTTTCTGTGGTTGGAGAAGGCCTATGATGAACATTCGAGCCTTCTCTTCATCAAAGTAGAACCTGATTTTGACAACATTCGCTCCGACCCACGCTACTCTGATCTTCTGCGAAGGATGGGGCTGCCACAATGAGTGAGCTCAACCTCCCGATTCTGAGCAAGCCAGAGCGGATAGGAAACTGAGGGATCCCGAAAAAGTGCGTTCTCCCTCAGCTGCCTGCCAGCCGATAACTGTTGAAACCAGGCGATTTCGCTCAAATTTCGGCTCCTCTCGATTCGGTTCAGCGGCCTGCGGTATGCTGAAGCCATGCGAAAAGGATCGCTCCAACCGCAAAAACGCAAGCCCCGCCAAAAGCGATCCAGCTTCCTACTCGAATCCTCTGTTGCCTCTGTTCCAAGGAAAGGTGAGCGCGGGACGCGGGTGGCCTGCCTCGAACCTTAATGCTTCGCAACCATAGGCTCATCCAGAACCATGAAATGGCACCGAGAACGCAGAGAATTACCGGGAACGTCATTTTCATGTTCAGGATTTGAACATCCCCGTGGCGCATGAACACATAACGTATCATGGCAGCCGTAAAGGCAAACTCATATCCATACAACAGAGGGTCGATTATCAGCCTTTTCTTCGCTCTGACCGGGTCGATAGATTTTCGCAGTGCATAAGCGGCTGAAGTCGAGATGACTCATATCGCTGCGCCCGCCAGGGCAAGCCAACCGATCCCTCGCGTCAATGTCACAAGTACGCCTCCTCCCACATACGGAAGAAGGGCAGCACAAATCGCCACGAACATTTGGAGGCGGCTCGCCTTGGGTCGTTCAGTTTGATTCGCCATCGGAGCGGGCGGTATGGCTAAGAATATTGGGGGATCGGCAAAAGTTACAAGGTAACTGTTGTCATTAGATAGGGTAAATTGAGAATTGGCCGACCCTCGTCCGGGATCAAAACGCGTCATGGAGATATTTCACCAGTTGCAGAGGCCCACCAACGCTATAATCGCTTGCAGCGTGACTAAATTATCTGACTGGCCAGAATGGATTTCAGGTTCTGGTTCTTGTGCCGCACGCCATTCGGGAGGGACCTATGCTTCGAGGCCACAGCTTCAGTTTTGGGTCAGTTTGCGCGGTGTTGGTACTTTTGTTTGTGCCGGATTACTTGAGTGCTGCTACTCCACTGTTCAAGCCTGCTCAAAGTTACGGAGCAGGCGGCTATCCTGCCAGGTCTGTGGCGGTCGCCGATATTAACGGGGACGGCAAACCCGACATCATCGTGGCCAATGGCTGTACCGGTTGCGGTAGCGGGCCGAACTTCGGGGTTGCAGTGCTTCTAGGTACGGGCGGAGGAGGATTTGGAACTGCCCAGGATTATAGTTTGAATAACCAGGCGGCTGTTTCTGTCGCGGTTGGGGACGTAAACGGGGACGGGAAGCAGGACATTCTTGTCACGACAGATTGTTTCAGCACAACTCATTGCGACACCGGCGGCGTGTGGGTCTTGTTGGGCGACGGCCATGGAAACTTTCAAACCCCGGTCGTCTATAACTCGGGGGGCGTGGGCGCAAGCGGAATTGCGGTTGCGGATTTTAACGGCGACGGAAAGCTCGATGTGGCCGTGGCGAACTGCGCGGCAACCGGCAGTGCCACTTGTTCTTCAGGGATTGGAACCTTGGCCGTGCTTTTAGGTAATGGCGACGGAACATTTCAGTCTGCTAAGACTTTTGCTGCAGGTGGTATGCACTCATGGGATATCGCTGCAGGTGATGTGAACGGAGACAACAACATCGATATTGTAATTACTAATTGCGCGGCCATCGGATCAGCCTGCGAATCTGCGGGCGTAGACTCCGTTGTGGGCGTTCTTTTGGGCAATGGCGATGGCACCTTCCAGCCCGCGAAAACCTACGATTCTGGAGGCGGCGCGACCGGCGGCCTGGCGCTGGCGGACCTCAACGCCGATGGCAAACTGGACGTGGTTGTCACTAACGGCAAGGTTGCTGTACTGCTGGGGAACGGCGACGGGTCGTTTCAGGCCGCCATTGGCTACGACCCCGGGGGATCTGGTGCCGATGCAGTGGTGGTAGCGGACGTAAATCATGACGGTAGACCCGACCTTCTCGTGGCCAATTATTTCTGCGGTAGTACTTACAATTGCAGCCACGGCAGTATTGGGGTGCTCCTGGGAAACGGCGATGGTACTTTTCAACATGCTGTGTCTTACGCATCGGGCGGAGATGGTGCATTTAGGCTGGCGATCGCAGATCTGAATGGGGATTTTAAGCCTGACGTTATAGTGGCTAATACCTTCACCACCGGTGGCGAAAACAGCACGGGAGTTGTAGGCGTGCTAATGGGCACTGTGGGGTTCGAGACGTCTAGCAACATCCAGTCCAGCCTAAACCCTTCAACCTACGGACAAACGGTAAGCTGGACGGCGACGGTTACCTCCTCCGGTTCGATCACGCCGACGGGGAAAGTGAATTTCACGTGGGGCATCTACACGATTGGCGCCGCAATCCTCAACGGTAGCGGCGTAGCCACTTTCAGCAAATCAAATCTCAACGCCGACGCTTATCCGCTGACGGCAGTGTATGTAGGCGATGCGGTTAATCAAGGCAGCAAGTCAGTTGAGCTGAACCAACTCATTTTGGAGACTACGAGTTCGGCCACGCTCACTTCATCCCCGAACCCGACCAAGCAAGGTCAGGCGGTGACTTTCACTGCTAAAATTTCGTCGCCGACCGTCACTCCAACGGGTGCAGTCACCTTCACGGCGGGGAAGATTGTGCTGGGGACAGCTCAACTCATCCGCGGCAAAGCAACGATGATCATCTCGTCGCTGGCTGTGGGCTTGACCAAAGTCACAGCGACCTACTACGGAGACTCAAACATCGCCAAGAGTTCAGCTTCGGTTATCCAGACCGTGCAGTAGCACAAGCTCTCTGGGGTCTCGTGGGGATCTCCTGGGATTCAGGCCAGTTGACGTAGCCAGGCGATTTCACTCAGAACCCCGCCAAACTTTATTTCGGGCCAAAATCAACAGCGCGTCCCAGCCCGTAAAGCCGGCGCGAGCCACCAACGCTCGGCCCGAAGCCCGCGCGGTCGGCGATCAGTCTTCGGCGAGATGGCGGTGGTGACCGGAATTGTCTTCCGCACTCTCTTTGGGCTCGTCCAGCCACATCCTCAGCGCACGGTCGCTCAGGTTCATCTCGACCACAGTAACTTCGTCGGGCTCGATGGTGACAATCATCATTTGCAGCTTGGGCTCGCCTAGGTTCACGTAGATGAGCGCGTCGTCGGAGTCATCCTGGGTCCGAGTGCGGACGAACAGTCGCCAGTCTGGGCCGAGAGAATGCTCGACCACACGTTGCAGGTCTTCGCTCATGTTGGCTCTCGTATGCATGCTGGCGGAGGATGGGTGGAAGTCCTCGAAAACTGCGAGCCTGATGCCGCTGACGCCTGCGGGACGGGCGCCAAGCGACATGGCGAAGCTTAGGAACGGGATGCGCATGTGGCGCACTCCGTAATGATCTTCGATCGCGTGGACCACGCCGTTGAACTCGTGTCCATGAAAGCTGCTGGAAGAATCAGGATCGCCGGCAAACGAAGGAGCGCATGCGCAGACGACGACCAGGAGCACGCTGGCAAGCGTGCGAAGCGGATTGCGGAAGAGATTGCTGGGGAGGTTGCGGATAAAAAGTTTCACTTTTGATCTCCTTTGTCCTTCTTCGGGAAGCTTCGCGGGTTCAGCTTCGGGATGCCAAACTCACCTCCCAGATCGGCTAGCTGGTCAACGTCGATGGGGCCGACGATAGTGACGAACGTCAGCTCCTTGGGCTCGGCGGAGATGATGACGATTCCTACCATTTTGTCCTCTTCCAGCTTGAAGAAAACGTCCACGTTGTCGCCGTCGGTCTCGCTGCGCACTCCGACCACCTTGGTCCATGCCGGCGCGTGCACCTGGGAGCGCAGGGATTCCACGTCGGCAGCCGAGTACTCGCCTACTTTGGAGAACTCGAAGCTGCGCACGTAGATGCCTTTCAGGTTGGCGACCACTTTGGCGGCCTGCTTCTCTTCCGGATCTTCGGGGTTGAGAAACCTGGAGGCCCAGCGGAGCATGGGGCCCTCCATGTTGACTTCGACGGTTTCCTTGGCCTTAGCCGAAAGTTTCTGGACATCGGCGGGAATTTTGATTTCCTGGGCCCGCGCCCACAGCGGCAGCGCCAGCAACATCGCAGACATCAGGACGAGCGACAGTACTGGATTTCGCTCTCTTAGCGTTGTGTCGATTGCGTTTGTATTTCTCATGCGCTACTCCCTTTCTTGCTGGTTCGCCCGTGGATCGGAATGAAGTTGATCTGAATTGACTCGCCCGGAATTGATCTGGTCGACTCTGGTCTTCGCCAGTTGGAGTTTGCGTCCGGCAATGCGCAGAGCCAGAAGCAGGCGTTGTTTGGCAGCTTCTCCCTGAGTGCGCTCACGCTGGACGCTGCGATAGTGGACTCCGCCCACGACCAGCCCCGCGGCGAGAACGGTTACAGTCGCCCAGCGGAGCAGGTTCGCTGGAGCCAAGGGCTGATCGAAGATTTTCAGCCACAACTCACGCCACGCGTGGTCGGCCTGTCGCGAGCCTATCTCCGCGGCACGGGCCAGGACGCGGTGGGTAAAACCCTGCGGCGGTTCCCGCCGCCGAAGTGCGTTCTTGAGTTCGTCCTCGACACGGGTCATAAGGTTACTTCTCCGATTTCACTTTTCTTATCTCACTTCCCCCATGGTGCGGACCACCTTGTCGCGCAGCATGGCCAGCGCGCGTTGCAGATGGCTCTTGACGGTAGCGGCGGGCATATCCAGAATTTGGGCAATGTCTTCCGCCGACAGGTCTTCCTGATAGCGCAGGATCACCATCAGCCGTGCCTTTCCGGGCAGCGACGCCACTAGTTGCTGCAACCTGCGAGCCAGAAACGGATCCGCGGGCTGCACGCCCAGCGAAAACGCTACCGACTCCGGTAAATCTTCCAGGCTCACCTGCGG
Source organism: Candidatus Acidiferrales bacterium (assembly GCA_035603655.1). GTDB lineage: Bacteria > Acidobacteriota > Terriglobia > Terriglobales > Acidobacteriaceae > Sulfotelmatobacter. The sequence goes on from DATNKA010000495.1 coordinate 5,433, forward strand.
CATTCTATGGCGGCGCATGCGATCGATGCAGCGATGGCTGGTCACCTTGCGCAGCCAGAACACCACGTGTTCCGGCGACTTCAGCGTGCTCAGCTTGGCGTGCAGCTGCATAAAGACGTCTTGGGCCAACTCCTCGGCGGCGGGCGGGTCGGCCAGGAAATGCAGAGCAATGCTGAACACCATGGACTGGTGCCGGCGCACGATCTCCGCAAAGTCGCCTACGACAACATCCGCAGCTGCGTCTGCGGGAACGGGCTCTGCCATAGCCAAGCTCTCTGACCGCCTCACTTTACCTATACGTGCGGGAATTGGGTAGGGAATGCAAAATGTTTGGGCGAGCGGACTTCACCGCCGTACTCTGGTGGCGCTGAGAACGAGTATCATAAGTGGGTCAATGGACGACGCAAACAAGGTCACGCCATAGGGAACTGCGGGCCTTTTCACGGCGACTCCTAGATTTGTGTCTTCTCTCCGCGACCTTTAGGCACCTTACGAACGGGTCCTAGAGTATGTTTAAACTTGGCATATTCAAGAGTGAGCAACTGACGCCGGACCATTTGCAGGGCTTCGTAAACAGCCGTAAATTCATTGCGCTGGACCTATTTAACTCGTTAGATGGTTTGCCACCGGCTGAGATCGATGCGATCCAAGAGCGAATGTTGCGCTGGTTCCGAGTTCACAACGGCGTTTTAAAATGCACTTATGCGCGGCGTTTCGAAGACTTCGACCGGTTGTCCAGTTCGGCCATATCGGCGCACTTCTCTACTAACCAAATCATCCGGGTGCACGACATCGGTGTATCGGATGGGCGCACCTCATGCGATCTTTACGACCATCTGAACCGCTTGTATGACGGGCGGCTCGACTTCCTGGCGTCGGATTGTGCTCCTTTTTTGTATGTTCTAAAACGGACGCATGGCAGGAATCGGCTCATTGTTGATGACCAGCAGCATGTCTTGCAGATTGTTACACCGCCGTTCGTGTTCATCGTTGTCGGCCGACGAGAAAGGATAACGCCTTATCCTCTAAATGCTCTGATACGACACCTCGTGACGGTCCTCTATGCACGCCCTTTGCTGGAACACTATAAGACTGGGAGCCCTGATATTCAGCGCACTAGGATAGAGCTTTTCGGTCGGGCGTGTCGCGCATACATGAGCCAACACCACAACTTTCGCTTTGACGCCTATGACGTTTTTTCAGGCGCTACCGAGGGCTTTGACATCATTCGAGCAATGAATGTGCTGAACTACTCTTATTTTTCCGAACCACAGTTAATTCAGGCGGCGGAGAATATCGTCCACTCGCTGAAGGAAGGCGGTTTGTTTATCACGGGCTCGAATGATGAACCGGGAACCGTCGTCAACGGAGGAATCTACGGGGAAACAAAGGGCCGCCTGCAAAAAATTCACACGTCGGGCAAGGGATCAGAGATCGATGCCTT
>DATNKA010000496.1:0-2063 GCA_035603655.1 Candidatus Acidiferrales bacterium
TGGTTTTTCATCGGCATCTCGCTGGCGGTGAATGGCGCGCTGATTCTAGCTGCTGGAATTTACCAACTGGTAGATCCGCCGCTGAATCCGGGCGTGGTTCTCTACAACCTGCACGCCAACGTTTGGTGGGGAGCGGCATTGCTGCTGTTCGGCCTTATTTATTGTTTCAAGTTCGCGCCCCGGCGTGGAGCCTGAGTGCGACCGAGGTGTTGATATGGCGGTCAATCATAGAAAAATGGTAATGGGAGTGATCGTGGGGAACCGCGGATTTTTCCCCGACCACCTGGCCAAGACCGGGCGGGAAGAAATTCTGCGCGCTCTCGAAGCGGCGAACATGGAGGTTGTGGCTCTCTCTCCGGAAGAGAGCAAGTACGGCGCGGTGGAGACACGCGAGGAATCGCGGCGTTGCGCCGATTTGTTCAAGCGCAATCGCGAGCGGATCGACGGAGTCATCGTCACCCTGCCGAACTTCGGAGAAGAGCGAGCCATCGCCGACGCCCTGCGCCTGGCCGATCTTCGCGTGCCGGTGTTGATTCAAGCCACGCCGGACGATCCCAAGAAGATGACCATCGCTTCGCGCCGCGACAGCTTTTGCGGCAAGATGTCGGCCTGCAACAATCTTCGCCAGTACGGCATTGCTTATTCCATCACGACGCTGCACACGGAGAGTCCCGACTCACCTGAGTTTACCCGTGACCTGGAGTGGTTCGGCGCAGTATGCCGCGTAGTAAAGGGATTTCGCAACTTGCGAGTGGGCGCCATCGGTGCTCGCCCGGCCGCGTTCAACACCGTGCGCTATAGCGAAAAGATATTGGAATCGCAAGGCATCTCGATCGAGACGCTCGATCTTTCCGAAGTGCTCGGCCGGATCGAGCGCATGAAGGACAATGACGACCACGCGCAGGCCAAGCTGGCCGCCATCAACAGATACGTGGACGCCAGCAGCGTACCGGCGCCGGCCCTGCTAAAGATGGCGAAGTTGGGAGCGGTGGTCGACCAGTGGATGGCGGCGACTGAAGTCACCATCAGCGCAGTCCAGTGTTGGACTTCGATTGAAGAAAATCTGGGCGTGGTTCCCTGCACCGTGATGAGCATGATGAGCAACGAACTGTTATCGAGCGCGTGCGAAGTAGACATTTGCGGCGTGCTGGGAATGCACGCACTGCAGCTCGCCTCCGGCACGCCTTCGGCTCTTCTCGATTGGAACAATAACTACGGGTCGGACCCCAACAAGGCCGTCTGCTTCCACTGCTCGAATTTGCCGAAACATTTTTTCCGTTCGGTGAAGATGGATTTTCAGCAGATTATTGCCGGCACCGTGGGTAAGGAAAATACGTTCGGAACATGCGTCGGGCTCATCAAGCCGGACAAGATGAGCTTCGCGCGCTTCTCCACCGACGATACTTCCGGCAAGATGCGCGGCTACGTCGGAGAAGGACGATTCACCGACGACCCGCTCAACACCTTCGGCGGCGCGGGCGTGGTCGAGATCCCCAACTTGCAGAAATTGCTGCGTTTTATCTGCGAGGGCGGCTTTGAACACCACGTCGCCGCCAACCTTTCCACCGTCGCGTCCGCCGTGTATGAAGCCAGTACGCGTTATCTGGGCTGGGACATGCATGAGCACAGTTGCGAAAACGGAGCCTGCTGATGGCGATTGTGGCCGGAGTCGACTTCGGAACCCTGAGCGTTCGTGTTTCTCTGGTCGACAGCGAGCGCGGCTTGATTGACTCCGCCAGCGCCGAGTACCCGCTGCACCGCAAGCGCGAAGATCCGGAATACGCCACCCAATCTCACGACGACCACATGCGTGCACTAGCTGCTGCGACGCGTGAGGCCCTGAAGAAAACCGGCATTGCGGGCGATCAGGTGCAGGCCATCGCGCTCGACACCACGGGTTCGTCGGTGATTCCGGTTGGCAAAGATCTTCGACCTCTCGGGGAATATTATTTGTGGTGCGATCACCGCGCGAAAGGCGAGGCGGCTGAGATCACAGAAGCCGCTCACAGAGAGGGGTTGGAGGCCATTCAATGGTGCGGCGGTGTCTATTCGTCGGAGTGGGG
>DATNKA010000497.1:0-3718 GCA_035603655.1 Candidatus Acidiferrales bacterium
GGCGAAATTCGCCGCGGTTTCAGGGAGAGAATTTCCAGAAGAATCTCGACCTGGTGAAACGCGTGGAGGAAATTGCCCGCGAAAAAGGATGCACTGCCTCGCAGTTGGCGCTCGCCTGGGTCATGGCGCAGGGTTCGGATATCGTTCCCATCCCGGGCACGAAGCGGCGCAAATATCTCGAAGAGAATGTTGCGGCGAATGAAGTTGGGTTAACGGAGAAAGATCTGCGCAGCATCGATGAAGTGTTTCCAGCGGAAGCCGCGGCGGGCGGCAGGTATCCGGAGCACATGATGGCACTCGTAAACGGCTAAGCTCTACGCCTGCTACTATTGCCGCATGTTCAATTTTGGAAAGCCGAAAACACTTGGCGACTGGATCGTTCACATCGCAGGGGCTATCATCGCGATTTTCCTCGTCTGGTGGATGCTTCGCGTGTACGTACTGTGAACGGTGCTGCAATTTCATTTTATCGCGTGCTGGAGGTCTTCTCGTTTTCGTAGCTGCGCATTCTCCGCACGCCCAGAATCGCGCGGCAATGCCGATGCCAGCACCAGCGCGGTTCCTGCATAGAACAGTGTGTCGAAGACGTAATTGATCGCTTCCATAATCTCGGGCGTGGTTCCGCCGCGAGCAAGAATCCAGATCGGCAGATATAAGAACGCCGTGACGACGGTCATGAGCGCGCCGATAGCGGTCGCAGCGCTGCGGGACTTCTCATTCAGGGTCAGCCCGATCCCAGCTACCAGCAGGATCGCTCCCATGAGATATCCCCAGAGGTGGGGGAATGGAACCCACGACGGCGTGATCTTTTCCAGAGGGAAGCCGGGCGCGGAGGCCGGATGGAGAAAGAACATTACGGCGAAGAAAATCGCGGCAATCCCGATGACCACGCGCCCAAACAAAATCATCCACTTCGAAAGTTGCGGCGACGAGGCGCGGCTGTGCTCTCCGGCCAAGGCCCAGGCCCCTGCGGCAAACGAAATATCTCTGAGCACGTAGGTCCAAGCGAACCGATTCCTGGGCTCCGCGACCGCGCCGGGAATGTGCAGCATGCAGACAAATAAAAAGAACATCAACCCAAGCAGCGTCGACGACAAGCGGACGAACTTTCTCGCCGTAAGGCTCGCGGCCGCTGCGAACAGCGCGCATCCGACAAAATAGGCCCAGAACAAATGCGCCGGCATCCACGACGGAACCATATCCGCGACTCGCATGGGCCCGCCGAAATGTTCGGGCGCGAATACAGCCAGTGAAACGGCGATGAACAGACAGCCCCACACGATGAGCTTGTCCCACCCGCGCGCCGCGCTGAAATCTTTCCGCAGCAGAAAAACTCCGGGGACCAGGCAGACAAGCCCGGCCAGACACATCCAGAAATTGATTGAAGAAAGCATCAGAGTCAGCCCTCAAGAGTCGCCCGGAAAGTGGTCGGAAGCAATACCCACTCTAAGGGATCTCAGCATAACCATTACAGTCCGCCGGAACCGCGATCCACGTAGAGACGAACACCGTCGCCCGTCCCCCAGATCCTTTAGGGCAAGAGGCGCGCTTTTCGCCCTCCGTCGCGCCACCTTCCGAAATCTTGTCAATAGGCAGAAGTTACACGATCGGGCTTAACTCTGTGAAAGCAATCACAATATAAAGTCCCCAACCATGTCCACTTTGCCCCTTCCAATTTGATATTCTAGATATATAGAGACAATTCAAGTGCAAGAAGGCGCGGCGTCAAGTCGCGCCTTTTTTATTGGGCGCAAGCGTAGTGCCGGACGCAGCTTGCCCTGAGTAACGTCGAAGGGTCCGGCGGGACGAGCCAAGGGGAAGGCATGGGAATGAGCACGGCGAAAAGCAGTAAGCAGAATGACTGGGATCTCTTCAGAAATTTCAAGCAGCGCGGCGAATGGGTCGAGTTGCTGTTCATGGCCAAGGCGGCGCAGCGCCGTTTCGCCATCAGCAAGCCCTGGGGAGACACGCAAGCCTACGACGTCGGCATCGAGCACGGCTCGAACTTTCTTCGCGTCCAGGTGAAGTCCACAACCGTCAGAGTCGGCGCCGGATATCGCTGCCAGTTCATGCCCAACCACAAACGCAAGCGCGACTACTCCCTCAAAGAAATCGACGTCTTCGCCGCCTATATAATTCCAGAAGACGTGTGGTACCTGATCCCCGCAGTCGTACTGCTCGGCAAACACCGACGCTTCATGGCCATGCTCTGCCCCGTCGGCACGCCCAAAAAGAAAGCCAGCTACCGCTACGAGTGTTACCGCGAAGCCTGGCACCTGCTCACGACGAGCAGGCTGGAATTGACGAAGTGCAGATGCTGAGATCGGGTCCAAACAAGGCTGAGGGTGCCCCATTTCTTGCGCGCCTCTTGCGCCAGAAGTGGGAAACCCCAAACTCATGCAGGATTTGAAAGCCAGAATCTCTTTTCGGGCGGATGGGATCACCGATGCGGTTGCCCCACCCTTCCCGGGGTTTGTGCGGGAGGGTGGGCCCTAATAAGTAGTATTGATTTCGAAAAGGATGGGCCAGTCCCCGGCTGAAGGTGATGAAGTGCAGCCCCCCACAATTAATTTATTGGACACAGACAAGCGAATCTGGCTACCCTTGCATGGATACTATGTACGCTCTTGCGCTGGGCGTTGCGTTGATGATCGCCGGAATCGTCCTGCTCCTTATCGGCCGCAAGGGCGGGCCCAAGAACACATCTGTGACCGCGACTGGAGGATCCGTTGCGATTGGCGGTTCCAATACTGGTCAGATAACGAACATCAACCGCACTTCTCTAAAGACGTCAGGACATGGCGGACACGGAATTACTATTCTCGCGATTATTGTTGAGATCCTCGGTATGGGCGTAGTTATTTGGCATGCTTGGCACTTGGCCCACTGATGAGCGATCCCAAAGTCTCAGCGTCGGATGGAAGCACAGCGATAGGAGGAGATGCGAACGCGCCGATCTTTAACCTGCGCGCCGACACAATCAATCTCAGCGTTCAGCAGCAAACGGAGCTCAGTTCCTTTTTGGGTCATCTGATTGTCTCCTTTGCACAGCAGAGTCTATCCGAGTACGGAACTGGAGCTAGGCGGGCGATACCCCCTGAAGTAAGTGTCAAAGTCAATTACAATAATTTTCCGCCGACTCACCGACTGATCGTCGATTGGAGCCGGCATGAATATGTCCTGGAGCAAGCGTATAAGGGCGTCGAGCAGCAGAACGCTGATGCACGCTACTTGGTGCGGCGGAAGGCGGCATTTGTATATGAGTCACTACTGACGTCGATCTCCCCAGCCGCTAGGATCTCCTACGTCAGGGCAAATGCCTCCGCCCTAGTAAACGAAGTGGTCGCGCTCCTCTTGGAAAGCTATAAGAAGTCGAGCAATATGAAGGTTGAAGAAGAAAGGGCGCACCTTGCCGTTTCTTTGGTAGTCGCTGACGCAATAGTTGAATGCGAGGTTCTGGAAAGGCCCGAGGATGCTATTACCACGTGAGCAAAGTGCTTGGAATTGCGCGTATTACCTAGGGGCAATGGCTCTGAAAGCACTAGGTCAATCGGCAGGGGGCAAAAGTGACCTGCTGAAGCTGCAACGGGAGATGAGCCTCCTCATGAAACGAGAAGTTTCTCCGACGCAGGTTATCTCAGCTGCCGCCTGGTTGTTTCTCATCGACGCCGTACGCTTGGACGAAAACGGAATTTTATCCGATGCAACTCAGTGAGCT
>DATNKA010000498.1:0-4457 GCA_035603655.1 Candidatus Acidiferrales bacterium
GGGGAGCAAGGTGCGGGCCAAGTCCGGCCTGAATCGATCGATCCTCGACCAGGGCTGGGTGAATTGCGGCGTCAGCTGGAATACAAGCTGGCCTGGAACGGCGGCCGGCTGATCGCCGTGCCGGCGATCCATACCAGCCGGACCTGTCCGGAATGAGAGTGCACCGGTCAAGGCAACCGCCAGACTCAGGCTCGGTTCTGCTGTGCGGAATGCGGGTATGAAGCCAACGCCGATCTGGTGGCAGCAATCAATGTAGGACGGGCTGGACTAGCCCGGATCGCCTGTGAAGTGAACGATGGAGTCAGTCGTCAGCAGCAGGAACCCACCTCGGTCGCGGCCTAGCCGCGACGCCTGGAATCCCCTCCTTCAGGTGGGGGTGGACGTCAAAATCCCCACATGCTCGCTCTCCCCATAACCGGCGCAGTCTCCTTCGCGGCCGTGGTCACTGCCGGGTACCAGTCCATGGCACCAACTGGACAATGGTATGGAAAGACGTTCACGGGCCTCCTGCGCGGATCCCGTCAAATCGCCCTCACCTATGACGACGGCCCCAACGATCCGCACACGGGGCGATTGCTCGACGTCCTCGCCAGTCACAACGTTCAAGCAACATTCTTCCTGATCGGACGCTACGTCCAGCAACGTCCGGAAATCGTCGGCGAAATCGAACGCGCGGGCCACGTCGTCGGCAACCACACCTTCACGCATCCCCTGCTGACCTTCAAAAGCGAAACAGAAATCAGGCAGCAACTCTCCGAATGCCGCTCCACGCTCCAGGATACCGTGCACCTGCCTTCCAACCTCTTCCGTCCTCCCTTCGGCGGACGCCGTCCCGCAGTGCTCCGAGTGGCTCGCAATCTTGGGCTGCAACCAATCATGTGGAATATCACAGCCTACGATTGGAATGCACCCGCCGCTGAACGAATCGAACGTAAAGTCACAAAACAAATTTGCGGAGGCAACGTCATTCTGCTGCACGACGGAAGCCATAAACAAATGGGCGCGGACCGCTCCCAAACGGTGATTGTTACTGATCGTCTGATTACTCGCTACAAGTCTGAAGGCTACGAATTCGTGACGATCCCGCAGATGATGGCAGAGTCAGCCCGCGGTCAGGCGTCAGTCGGTGGCTAGAGAAGTCTGGGGATTCTCTGGGTCTCTGTGGTGAAATCGTTTCTTATCCTTTGAGTACGGCAAACGCTTGCTTCGCCGCTGCAATCGTCTGCTGAACATCCTCCTCCGAATGGGTTGCCCCCAAAAAAGCCGCCTCGTACTGCGACGGAGGCAGATAAATTCCGCAATCCAGCATTGTGCGGAAGAACTTCCCAAAGGTCTCGGTATCCGTCTTCGATGCCGACTCCCAATCGGTCACCGGCCCCGCCGCGAAAAACCACGTAAACATAGAACCCACGCGGTTGTAGCACAGCACCACACCCGCATCCTTCGCTGCCGCCGCCACGCCCTCTACCAACTGTCCACTCAACTTGTCGATCCGCGAATAAATCTCCTGCTTATGCTCGCGTAGATGTTTCAAGGTCGCGCATCCTGCCGCCATGGCCAGCGGATTCCCCGACAGCGTGCCTGCTTGGTACATCGGCCCTAGCGGTGCCACCAGATTCATGATCTCGCTCGGCCCCCCATAGGCCCCTACCGGCAAGCCACCGCCAATAATCTTTCCCATCGTCGTCAGGTCCGGACGAATGTTGTAGAGCTCTTGCGCTCCGCCAAACGCCACCCGAAATCCCGTCATCACTTCATCAAAAATCAGGACCGATTTTTCACGTTCGGTAATCAGTCGCAGCGCCACCAAGTAATCGTCCGCCGCCGGAACGCATCCCATGTTCCCCACCACCGGCTCCACAATAACGCACGCAATCTGATGCTTGAATTTTTGAAAGGCATACTCCACCGCCTGCACGTCGTTGAACGGCAGCGCCAGTGTAAACTGGGTGAACTCCTCCGGAACCCCAGCCGATCCCGGGATTCCCAGCGTCGCCACCCCCGACCCCGCCTTCACCAGCAGGGAATCGGAATGCCCGTGATAGCACCCTTCGAATTTCACGATGTACTTCCGCTTGGTATAAGCGCGAGCCAAACGGATGGCGGACATCGTGGCTTCTGTTCCCGAACTCACGAAGCGAATTTTTTGCACGTGCGGAAACGCGGATATCACCAGTTCCGCCAGATCCGCCTCCGCCGCAGTCGACGCCCCGAAACTCGTCCCGTTACACGCCGCTCCCACGATCGCATCCAGCACATCGGGCGCCGCATGCCCGAGAATCAGCGGCCCCCACGATCCCACGTAATCGATAAATTCATTTTCATCCGCGTCCCAAATCCGCGAACCCTTGCCCCGCACAATAAACCGCGGTTCCCCTCCCACCGAACCAAAGGCCCGCACCGGTGAATTCACTCCCCCCGGGATCATTGATTCAGCACGCTGCTGCAAGCGGCGTGACTGCTCGACTTTTCGAGATACGGTGGACGGCATTCAGACTCCCACTAAAAATTAGATTTCACCGGACGTGTGGGGACAGCCGCCCCCGGCTGTCCGTCGCGCGAAGCTCGACTCCGTGCGACCGACCACTATACCAGCGACCACAAAACGAATTAACCAGATATTCATTCTCCAGCCATCATTTTGCAACATCGCCCCGGTAACCTGAAGTCATCAAGGTGCCCTTCTAACCGGGAGGGTTTTCTAAGGACGGCTTCGGGGGCTCCGGGCCGTCTTTTTTCTTTCCTGCCCCGATGATCGAGGTCGATTGATCCTGGTCGAAGGGACGAAAGCACTCGCAGAACCGCCCAGGATCCCCAGCGTGCCCTGCTTCGTCAGTCTAGATAAGCCAGCACCAGCCCCGATCAAGTCTTCTCCGAACTTCTCGGGCGACTCCACTCTCTGATCCGAATTCATCATGTGCCAACCAACATGATCCTCGAAAATTTCTGCGATCAATCCATTCACGCTCCCGCGAATCCTAGTCAGCAGCATTAAAATATCTATGCACGAACTGATCGTCGTCACCGGCTGAAACCGCAGCCGGAGCCTGCGCACACCATGAGATGCGGCGGGGCACTGCTACGCGCCGGTCTCACCTGTAACATTCCTTTAACGAGCACTGCGTAGGCTCAGGGGACCAGTCGAGCCATTCCCTGCCGGTCGGAAGGCTGGACAGCTGTAATTAATCATAGTTAACCGTCAGTGGTATATTAACGTTAACCATTTTTGAACCCAAAGATCCGGATGGGCATGGCGCAATTAAAGTCACAGAGGATTGCGGGCATCCGGCCGAGAGAGCTGATCTTCGCTTCCCGCTTGTAATTATGAAATTGAAATTCATCTGCAGAATGGCCCGCGCTTCATCCTGGCTTTACGCTGATTGCAAAACAGGTGCCAGCCCCGCGTTCCCGGCCCATCTGCGGCATTTCTGCCCGCATCTGGCTCTGCTGCTGATGATCGTATCCTCGGTTATGCCGATGTTGGCGCAAAACTCCGATGCTCCCTCCACCGCGAAGTCCGATACCGTGGCCCAGCCCGACCTATCCCAGGCAGCCGATCCCGCGCCCGACGACTCAGTCGAAACCATGCTCCCGCACTTCAAGAACCCCCGCTTCTGGCTCTCCGGCCAGGCCAACTTCATCTTCCAGACTCATCCCCCGTTCCATGCTGACTACAGCGGTCCAAACAGCCTCGGCGCCAGGTACGAGAAAGCAACGTCGCGTCTGCTGACGCTCTACACCGGCGTGCTGCTCAATAACTCCACCGAACTTCTCTTCGACCTCGAAGAAGCTGGAGGAGCCGCTCTCAGCACCGGACTCGGCCTGGCCGGTAATACCGATCTCGATATCGTGCGCAATCCGCTGCTGAGCAAAGCCCCATATGCGGGCCGCGCCATGATTCATAAGGTCTTTGCCCTCAGCAAAGATAAAGTTGAGAACCAGCGCAATTACTTCTCCCTCTTCGAAGAACTCCCACGCCGCCGCCTCGAAATCCGCTTCGGCAAATTCAGCATGCCCGACTTCTTCGACGTCAACTCCGTGGGCTCCGATACCCACTTCCAATTCATCAACTGGACCACCGACAACAACGGCGCCTACGACTACGCCGCCGACACCCGCGGCTACACCGTCGGCGCTACCGCTGATTTCGAAGATCGCAACTGGGGTTTCCGCTTCGCCGAAGCCCTCATGCCAACCGTGGCGAACGGTATCAATCTGGTATATCGGCCGTGGCAGGTCCACTCGGAAAATTTCGAATACGAATTACGTCACGGCATGATTCCGAAGAAACCGGGAGTCATCCGTCTACTGGGTTACACCAACGATGCCAACATGGGCATCTATCGCGATGCCATCGCTCAGTTTGAAAATCACACGGCCCCCAAGCCGGAATCGGTCCCAGAGATCACCAACCATCCCTGGCCCATCACTCGCAAGTACGGATTTGGTATCAACCT
>DATNKA010000499.1:0-22633 GCA_035603655.1 Candidatus Acidiferrales bacterium
CACCGTTGTGGGGGCGTTCGCGGGAACGCTGGCGTGATAGACTGTGTCGCCGTGAGGCAGATGGATAAGCCGCCGACACCTCCTTCGTGTTCCGAGTGCGCCACCAAATCGGAGGCTCCGGGGGGCAGTCTGCCGACTCAATCGTCGTCGCGGATGTGGCGGTCAAGCAGCGGCAAGATGCGCATCGACACACCCAGCGCCAGCATCATTTCAAGCCCGGCCGATAAGAAAACAATCCTCCTCGATCATTTGAAAAAAGAGGCGACGGTTATCCCGATGCCTCCAGCAACTGGAACTGCGCTATCTGGAAGCCCAAAGGTGCCAGGTGGAGCGGGATCGGCACCTCCGATGCAGGTACAAGATCTGGGCAAAAGCATGATCGAAGGCCATGAAGTCGAAGGAAAACGTTATGTTCTTCCGGCGGCGCAAAAGCCTCAGATGCCGTCCATGCCGAAAATGCCGAAGCTTCCTCAGATGCCCAAGGCGCCTCAGATGCCCAAGCCTCCGCAGTCGCCGCAAGCAACTGCGCCACCCAAGCCGCCGCAGCCGACCGTGACCGAAGTTTGAACCAGCATCAAGCTGAAAACGCCTGTGCTGACTAAGGTCACGAGCGCTCTGGGATCGCAGACCACTTATTGCAAGCCCACCTCCTCTGAGGAGCCACATCCTTCCACGTTTGAAATTCCTCCCGGATATAAATTAAAGAGTTGAGCAAGGCGTCTATTTGCCGAGACCTTCCTCGCGATGTGACAATGTCTACATGCAAAAATCCTTCACCATAGCAGTACATATATTCGCGGCTGGGACGTTGCTGCTGGGGAATGCCCTGGCGCAACAGACTCCCGCGGCGACGACTCAACCGGCGGCTCCGTCTGCGGGCACACCAGCCAAGGGGCAGACGCCTGCGGCCAAGCGGCCAGGCTCTGCGACGAAGAGCTCGACGGCCCTGACTCTCAAGACGCAGAAAGAGAAATTCAGCTACGCCCTAGGCATGAAGACGGGGCAGAGAATGGCGGAGAGCTTTAAGAAGCAATCGGTTCCATTCGATCCAGCCATTCTGGCGCGGGGACTGAAAGACGGCTTATCGGGCGGTAAGACCCTGCTCACCGACGAAGAAGCGCAAGCCGCGATCAAGGCAGTGCAGGAAGAGATCGGCAAGAAGCAGCAGGAAAAAATGCAAGAGGCGGGCGCTGCGAACAAGAAAGAGGGAGAAGCTTTTCTGGCGGCGAACAAGGGAAAAGAAGGCGTGGCGACGCTGCCGAGCGGCCTGCAATATAAGATCCTGAAAGAGGGTACGGGGCCGAAGCCAACGGCGAACGACACTGTGGTATGCAACTATCGCGGCACTCTTATCAACGGGACAGAATTTGACAGCTCCTACAAGACCGGCCAGCCCGCGACCTTTCCCGTGAGTGGCGTGATTAAGGGATGGACTGAGGCTCTTCAACTGATGCCGGTAGGCTCAAAGTGGCAGCTGTTCATACCTTCCGATCTTGCCTATGGCAATCGCGGCGCGGGCGCTGACATTGGGCCCGATACGACCCTCATCTTTGAAGTCGAATTGCTTAGCATTCAAGATAAGAGCAAGGAAAAGGCTCCGGAGCAAGGGAAGGATCCGGACAAGAAATAACTGATAATGTTCAGCAAGTCAGCGGTGGCGACAGCGGAGCCGGAAAAAGGCTCCGTTTTTTCTTTCCTCCCATGTTTCGGCCGTTAACCACTGTAGCGAACCACTTCAAATTGTTGACAGGCTTCGTTCGGCGAGAGTAGTTTGGCTCAGCGCAGCCACGCGAAACGATCTTGATCTCTAGCTGAGGAGTCCCGGGAATGTCATGCAGATTTCTGTGCGCAGCAGTCTTCTTGTGTATGGTGGCAAATTCCGCCATCGCACAAGATCCGACCAAGGTGGAGCCTAAGCATTACAGACTGCAGTTCGAAAATGACCGCGTACAAGTGGTTAACGTCCATTACGGTCCGCACGAAAAGTCAGAAATGCATGAACATCCCGGCGGAGTGGTGGTAATCGTGACGGGAGGACATCTTAAGTTCACCGACCCACATGGTAAGGTCACGGAAGTATACTCTAAGCCGGGCGAATCCCGGTGGTTCCCGCCTTTTAAGCACAAGGTCGAAAATGTCGGCGACGAACCTTATAACGCGGTTTACATTGGCATTAAGGGCAAGCTTACAGAGGGTGGCGCCAATACAAATCAGGAATCCCCGCTGGCCCCGGAAGAGGTTGCGAAAATCCTGCTGGAGTACGCCTCAGCCGCGGCGAAACCCTAGACCGAAAGGGGATTGCGTCGCTCAGGCGGCCCTCACTCCTCTTTTGATTCTCCGCCCGCTCCCCGTGTAATAATCTTTACTGTGACAAATTACTGAGCGAAGGAAGTGTATGGCGCATACCGTGTTTTGCGTGAAATTGAAGCGGGAACTCCCTGGGCTGGACGAACCTCCTTTCGACAATGATCTGGGTCGCAAGGTGTATGACAACGTTTCGCATGAAGCCTGGAGGATGTGGACGGAGCATTGCAAGATGCTGCTCAACGAATATCGTCTGAATCCCGCGCGCCGGGAAGATCAGGAAGTCATTGTGAAGCAGATGGAACAATTCTTTTTCGGCGAAGGCTCAGCTTTGCCCAAGGAATATGTTCCGCCTGCGCCGAAGTGAGAGATTCCCGCCAGGGGACTTCAGCAGTGAGCTGACCTGCATTCACAATGCTGAAACATTTTGCGCGATAGTCGCATTCAACCTGTGCTTCCCAAGCGGTTACTTCCGTAGTTACTGCTGCACTGATTTTGATGCACTATTCATCACCCCTTAACATTCATTCGCTACAACTGAACTGTGGATCTGCCCGTGTACAACACGCTGATCCTTTCTGACCTGCATCTCGGTGCGGAGACGAGCCATGCGCGGGAAGCCACTCGCGTGCTGAAGGAAAATCGCTTCCACAGGTTGATACTTCTGGGCGATATCTTCGCCGACCTCAATTTTGCTCGCCTCACCAAAGATCACTGGAAATTTCTCGGTTACATCCGCAAGCTGTCGAATCCCAAGCGCAACATCGAAGTTGTGTGGGTGGAGGGCAATCATGACCACGGGCTCACCAACATTATGTCGCACCTGGTGGGCGTTCGGGTTTACCAGCATTACGCCTGGCAATACGCCGGGCTGCGCCACATCGCGATTCACGGCCACCAGTTTGACGGCTTTCAGGTGAACAACCTACGGCTCAGCCGGCTGGGGACGTCTCTCTATCTGAGATTGCAGAAGCTGGATTTCAAGAACAAGCCAATCGTACGCCTCATCGACCGGCTCAATACGCGTTGGTTGCGCATGTCATCGAAGGTATCCGCAGGGGCTCTGCAACATGCCCGGCAGCACGATGCCAATCGCATTTTCTGCGGACACACGCACGCGGCCATCCATGTCGAGGAAGACGGAATTAACTACTACAACTCAGGCGGCTGGGTCGATTCCCGTCTGACTTATCTCACCGTTAACGAACAGGGGGTTCGCATACATGAATACAATGAGCGAGCTGACGATCGTGATTCCAGCCAAGAACGAGGCGAAACTGATTCCTCGTTTGCTGACTTCGCTGATGAATCAGGACTACTCGAAGATATCGAGTACGAGAGTATTGGTAGCTGACGCCAATTCAACCGACGGCACGCGCGAAATTGTGCTTCGCTTCCGCGATCGGCTGAACGTCAGCGTAATCCCCGGCGGAATGCCCTCGGTCGGGCGCAATTTGGGAGCAGCCCACGCCGAGAGCACTTACGTTCTGTTTCTCGATGCCGATATCGAACTCGCGCATCCGTCGGTGCTTCGACGCGCCGTCGAACTGGCTCAGCGCAAACAACTTCATTGTGTGACGACCAACATCCTTTGCCGCGATGGTAACTGGATTGACGAACTGTTCTACGCGGGCCTCGACTTCTTTCAATACCTATCGCGCCTGCACCATCCGTTTGCCACGGGAATGTTCATGCTGTTCGACTTGCAACAGTTCCGAAAACTCCGTGGATTTCATGAGCAGGTCGCCTTCGCCGAAGATTACCTGCTCAGCCAGCAGGTGGAGCGAAAACGCTTCGGGATCGTGCGTGGCGGTGTCTACACCACGAACCGCCGCTTCCAGAAGATGGGCCATCTGCGCGTGGGATGGTTGTTCCTGAAAACCGCAATGAACTACTGGAACCAAAACTATTTTTTGCGCGATCATAAGTACTGGCAGACATAAGCGCGAGACGAAACCTGAGGAATTGATTTCGCGACGATTTTCTTCGTTGCCACAACGGCAGGATTCAGCCAACCAGCTGAATCCTGCTTTTTGCAGTCGCGGGAAATTCTCTTGGCCGTCTTCAAAAGCGCAGCACGATACCTGTCGAGATCCGTACATTGTTTTGCGTCGTAGCGAAGAAACGTGTCTGCACATAGTCTCCCTGAAAGCGCCATGCGAGCGGACGAATGATTTTGTAGTCCAGGCCGCCACCGATGGCGGTGGCAAACGAAGTATCGGATCCGGCGTTGCCTGCGTTAACGTGCGCCCCTCCGAACAGAGCCTCCACGAAAGGACGAAATTTGCTTATTGAAACAGAGACTCGCGGACCAAACAGATAATTGCGCTCGGTGACGTTGGCGTTAAAGCTGGAGCAGAGAGCTCCTCCTCCGGTACCGGGTGGGACCACACAGATTGGAAAATTTTGCGAACCGTAATGCGAGTCGAAATCGGCTACGATCCCGATGAAGGGAAAAACCTTGCCTTCTACCGATGCCTCCCATCCGTTGGTGTTGGCGCGGTCGATCGAAGAGAGGTCGGTATTGTAAAAGGAATAGCCGAAAAATATGTTGCCCTTGGTGGGAATCTGGGCGCTCGCCAGACCGGCAAACATAAGGAAAGTAAGAAGAGTAAAGAGAATGAATCCAATCTTTCGCATGGCGATGGGCCTACCTTTCTAGCGCGAGCGAGGCGAAATGAGACCTGGACGCGCGCGATTTTAGATGCTTGCGGGGAAGAAACGGTCTAGCGACCCTCGTCCGGGTTGCGAGCCGACATTCGGCTCGCGATCAGACACAGCCAGACAAGTGATTTTGCATGCAGATAATTTGGATCGGTGCGTGCGGACGATGCTCAGAAGCGCCAAACTAGTCCGGTTGATCCTCGAATATCGTTCTGCGTCGCGCTTAAGAGGTGAGTGTGCATATAGTCGAACTGCAAACGCCAGGCAAAATGTTTCATAAAGAGGAACTGGAACTTGCGATCCACGCCCCCGCCGATGTCCCACGCGACCGGATAGTGCGCTGTACCGTTCGAAGTCATGCGTTGCGCTCCGCCCATCGCTTGCACGAAGGGGCGCCATTTTCCTAAGTTGGTGGAAAGCCGCGGTCCCAAGAAGACGTTGTACTGCTGTACCCCAAGGCGGTAAAAGCCGCTGGCGTCGAGTACCACGCCCACGTGCGTGTATCGGGAAAAGGGAAAGTCTTCCAGGGAACCATTCCATCCGCGGAACGTATAGCGGTTTATGACATCCACGGAATCGCCGTAAGCCACTCCAACATATACATTCCCACTCGGGAGCAGCTGCGCTCTCGACGCGGTGGCAAACAGCATAAAGCTCACAAACGCCAGCACCACGGCTGCGGTTTTTAACACGAAAATGATTCCTCCTCAGGCAATCTATGCCAGCAGCAAATTCTACCTGATTGCGTGAAATTCGTTAGATGCAGTGTACCCGAGGCCTAAGATGCCCAGGTTGCAAAATTGTGCAGGTGCAAGTCTGGGAAACCGTACAAGAATTTATGTTCTTTTTATGATTCCGAAACGCATCTTGCCGCGTCTATCTAATACGATGAAATTCATGAAAAGCACTTGGCAAACGTGGCAGCAGCATGAGCCGGCTGGCCTCGGAATTCAACCAAAGGAGTCGAAGTTGAAACTCAGTTTGGAAACTCGACATCACGGCGATGTAGTCATCATTTACTGCCAGGGCCGCATCGTCTATCGTAACGAGGCTGCCGCACTTTCAAGCTTGGTGGGCGAAGTTCTTCGGGAGAGCGGGAAAGTGGTTCTCGATCTCAGTGGCGTCAGCTCTATTGATAGCGCCGGCATCGGCGAACTGGTGCTGCTCCACTCCTGGGCTCAGGCGAAAAATGCCGACCTGAAATGTGCCAGCCCCAGCCCGTTCGTGCGTGATCTGCTCGACCTCACTCGTCTCGATTCATTTTTTGAGATTCACCCCAGCCTGGACGAAGCGCTGGCGGCGTTCCAGCCCAGGGAAGTCTGCGCCGACTGCTGATTCTGGTCTTGAACAGCAGCCCGCGCCGCGGGGATAGACCGGGCTGCGCTCCGTTTTCCTCAACTCTCTCGCTGAAAACGATATCGGCCAGCCCGCTCCGTTGCCACCGCCTCCGCCACTTTCAAAAGCGCCCGTGCTGCATGCGATAGCCCGGCCTCTTTTCGGTAGATCAAACGCAGCTTGCGTTGAACGTGGAGCTCGCGCACCGGAATCCTCACGAGCTCCCCGCGCGCCACTTCCGTTTCTACGCTGATCTCGGGCATTAGCGCTACCCCGCTTCCTAGTGCAACGAATTGTTTGATGGCCTGCAACGTGGGCAGCTCCAGGTCCATGTGCAGCGGCGTCTTGTATTTCCGGAAAGTCTGCAGAACTTTCTCGCGATACGGTGACGAAACAATGTGCGCCACAAATGATTCCGCCCCCAGTTGCCGTATACTCACCTCCTGCGCCGAAGCCAGCGGATGCTTCGGAGGAACCACCAGGACCAACTCATCGAGATAGGTGACCACGGAGTGCAGCCGCGGTTCCTCGGGCTTGTAGGAGAGCACGCCCAGTTCTGCGCTGTGCTGCAACACATCGTCCGGAATGCGGCTGCCGAGGGCCCGCTGCACCGTGATTTTGATCATTGGGTGCAGCCTCCGAAACTCCGCCAGAACCGGCAGCAAATAAAGTGCCGTGAATTCATTGGCGGCGATGACGAGCTTACCCTTGTGCAGTTCCCGCAATTCTGCCAGCGATTCGTGGGCGTCATGGCGCAGATTCAGCAGCTTTTCCGCGTACTCATAGAGCACCTGCCCCGCATCGGTAAGAACGCCTTCGCGCGAGGACCGGTCAAAAAGGCTCTCGCCCAATTCATTCTCCAGTTTGCGGATGGTCTGGCTGACCGCCGATTGCGTGCGGTATAGCTTTTCCGCGGCGCGAGAGAACCTGTGCTCCCGTGCCACGCTGAGAAAAACTTCCAGTTGGGAAAGCTCCATAGCTTATCTCTTAATGAAAAGCGCAGCATCCATTAGCAAATCTTATCATAGAAGATTATCTAATGCTGGTAGCAGAATTATAAGCATTGCTTCAAGCGTTCTGCCCATTAACATAAGACCTATACAGCACACGGCCGAACTATTTTTTCACAAGGAAGCCCATGATCGCTGCGGAGCACGTTCGCATCACCGTTTTCGACACCACCTTGCGCGACGGAGAACAGTCGCCCGGCTGCAGTATGAACCATCAGGAGAAGCTGCGGCTGGCGCATCAGCTCGACCGCCTCGGCGTCGACGTAGTCGAAGCCGGATTTCCTATCGCCTCCGAAGGAGATTTCGCAGCGGTCAAGGCCATCGCGAGTGTCATCCGACGGCCCATCATCGCGGGATTGGCCCGCGCCTGCCGCCCGGACATCGAGCGCGCCTGGGAAGCCTTGCAGGACGCTGCCCTGCCGCGCATTCACGTCTTCCTCGCCACTTCCGATATTCATCTGCAATACAAGCTGCGCATTACCCGCGATCAGTGCCTGGCGCAGGCCCGCGATGCTGTCCGCTTCGCCAAGTCGCTTTGCGACGACGTAGAGTTTTCTCCTGAAGATGCCACGCGTACGGATCCGGATTTTCTCTGCAAAGTGCTCGAGGCGGTGGTTGAGGCCGGCGCTACCACGCTCAATATTCCTGATACCGTTGGCTATACCGTGCCTGCGGAATTTGGCGAGTTGATCTCAACTATTCGCCGCCGCGTTAAGGGAATCGATAACGTTACCATCTCGGCCCACTGCCACAACGATCTCGGTATGGCGGTCGCGAACACCATGGCCGCCATCGCCGCCGGAGCCCGTCAAGTCGAGTGCACCATCAACGGCATCGGAGAGCGCGCTGGTAACGCGGCGCTCGAAGAGATTGTCATGGCCATGCGAGTCCGTCGCGATCGCTATCCTTACGAGACCGGCATCGCCGGCGAACAACTCTTTGCCGCCAGCCAGATGCTCAGCGAAATCACCGGTGTGCCCGTGCAGCCGAATAAAGCTGTCACGGGACGCAATGCCTTCGCTCACGAAGCGGGGATTCATCAGGACGGGGTGCTCAAGAATCCGTTGACGTACGAGATTATGACGCCGCAATCCGTGGGGGTGCCCGATTCGAAGTTGGTGCTGGGCAAGCACTCCGGTCGTCACGCGCTCAGTATTCGGTGCGAGCAGCTTGGTTATCAATTTGACCGGCGCGCCCTTGACGATATCTACCGGCGCTTCGTCCGACTGGCCGATAAGATCAAGCACGTCGAAGATCACCATCTGTTGGAATTGATTCGCGACACACACAAGCCAGCCGCATCGGCGACGCCCTTGTTTGAGCCGCTGACGGTGGCTGCGGCGGCCAGCGTGTCGGCCCACGAGTCGCAGCGTCCGTTTCCGCTTGTGCCACAAACCAATGCATTCGGAGTGCCGCTGCCCGTTCCCGGCGACCAGCACCACGATCAGGAAGACTATCTCTGGGGCGTGTAGCCGTTATCGCAGGTGCCCGCGGAAGATTCAGGGAGAACGGCCGCGCCTTCGACAGGCTCAGGGCAGGCTCTCGGTTGTCCGCCGAAGCCCGGTCGCGTGATCCTCGATTGTCTAAAGCCCGGTGGTTTGCAGCCCGATAGTCTTAAGCGCGGAATCAATTTCGATTAGACTAAGCCGCATGCTTCTCAACCTCACGATCCTTGCAGGTGACGGCATCGGCCCCGAAGTCACCGAGCAAGCAGTACTTGTCCTGCGAGCTGTCTCCAACAAGTTCGGCCACGACCTTCAACTCCGGCATAAGAATGTTGGAGGCGCGGCGCTGGCGGCTGTAGAAGACCCGCTGCCCCAGGACACGCTTCAAGCCTGCCTTTCATCCTCCGCCGTGCTGATGGGAGCCGTGGGAAATCCTGCGTTCGATCATTATCCGAATCATCTCCGACCGGAAGCCGGACTCCTGCGCCTGCGCCGCGAACTTGGCGCTTACGCGAACCTGCGTCCCGCCATTTGTTTTCCCGCGCTGGAGGATTCTTCTCCGTTGCGCACCGATCTGGTTCGTGGTACCGACATCATGATTGTGCGCGAATTGCTGGGAGGTCTTTACTTCGGAGAGCCGCGTTCGATCGTAGGCAATCCCGGATCCCGCCTCGCCACAAACACGATGACCTACGATGAGCCCGCCATCGGCCGCATCGCGCGGGTCGCTTTTGATCTGGCTAGGAAACGCCGGCGGAAGGTTTTGTCAGTCGATAAAGCTAACGTCCTCGAGTGTTCCCGCTTATGGCGCGAGATCGTTATCGGTTGCGCGAAGGATTATCCGGATGTGAAACTTTCTCACATGTATGTGGATTCCGCCGCCATGTCGCTGGTGCAGCGTCCCAAAGATTTCGATGTGGTGCTCACGGAAAATATGTTTGGTGACATTCTTTCGGACCAGGCTGGTGGCGTGGTGGGTTCGCTTGGGCTCCTCGCCTCGGCCAGTATCGGCGGCCCCGTAGGCTTATACGAGCCCGTCCACGGTTCAGCGCCTGACATCGCCGGCAAGGGGATCGCGAATCCTCTCGGGGCGATTCTTTCCACGGCGTTACTGTTGCGCCATTCCTTTCAACTGGAGCGCGAAGCCGCCTGCATCGAGAATGCGGTCAGTTCAGTTCTGAATGAGGGGTTTCGCACCGCGGACCTCGTCCGACCCGGACAAAGGTCAATCCATACGTCTGAGATGGGAACTGGAGTAGTGGAAGCGCTGAAGACTGCTGATGTGAAACAGAAATCGGCTTAAGAATAACCTCAAATTCTGGGGATAGGCCTTCCCGGCGACACTTTCGCGGGCTGCGCGGCTCCCGGGGTTCGTCCGTCGTATTTTCCAGTCAGGTCATACCAGCGAACACGCAGCATCTCCTGAAACATTCTGGCCCCATCCATGACTGGATTGATGCGCGTTCCTCCGCTGTGTCCCCAGCAGACGGGAACTTCTTCCACTCGGAATCCGAACTTGCGCGCCAGGAAGAGAATCTCCGGATCGAAGCCCCAGCGTTCGATGCGTTGCAGCGGCAGAATCATTTGCGCGGCACGGCGAGTGAAGGCTTTGAACCCGCATTGCGTATCCTTAAATTGCAAGCCCAGGAGAATCCGGTTCAAGCCGTTGAACACTCTTCCAAAAAGCTGCCGGTGCAGCGACTGGCGTTGGGTCTGCAACTCTGCCCGCAGCCACCGCGATCCGATGGCGATATCCGCTCCCCCGCCCAAAGCCTGCAGCAGCTTCGGCATCTCTTCAATGGGCGAGGATAAATCGGCATCGCTGAATACCACAATATCCCCACGCGAATTTAGAATTCCATTGCGCACGCTGTAGCCCTTGCCGCGATTGCCGGGATTTTCCACCAGCCGCAATATCGGATTATTCACCGCAAACGCGCGCACGATTTCGGCCGTGTTGTCGCGCGACCCATCGTTCACCACGATCACTTCCGCCTCCCAGCCCTGCTGGCGCACGTAAGCCAGAACCTTCTCCAGGGTCGCCCCGAGGCGCTCACTTTCGTTATAGGCCGGGATGACGATGCTGTAGGTCATTTCGTTGAATGGGATCATGTAAGTCCGGCCATACCGGAATGCTTAAGATGTCCCGTCGGGCAAATGTGTTGCCACAAAGAAGGCTGGGTCATTGTACGTCCAGGACAGCTGAAGGAGGAAACTGAAAAAGAAAGCTACAGGGCGGAGGCTATTCATCACGCTACGTTGCGCTGTTCCAACAACATGCTAAGAAACTCGTTCACCAGATCCCCGTCCAGCAAGCCCAAGCGAGACTTCTCAAGCATGGTCTGAGCGGACTGATCATGACCGATCGCAGGTTTATACGGCCGTGCCGTGCGCAGAGCGTCGTACACGTCGACAACCTGCAAAATCTGCGGTAACAGCGGAATCTCACCCGCCCCCAACCCATCCGGATAACCCGATCCATCAGGATGCTCATGATGATGCCGGATGATCGGCAGCACTAGCCGCAATGACTTCAACGGCTTACAGATGTTCTCCCCGGTCACCGGATGCAACTTCATGATCTTCCACTCGTCCGGGGTGAGGTCACTGCCCTTGTTCAAAATCTCGTCCGGCACCGCAATCTTCCCTAAGTCGTGAAGGTATCCGCCGCGCCGCAACGCCACAATCGAATCCTCATCCAACCCTAAGTGCCGTCCTAAGTCTGCGGCGTTCAACGCCAGCCGTTCGCAATGCCCTTCGGTATAAGGGTCCCGGCCCTCCACGATCAGGCCCAGTGTGCATAATACGGAATCAGCGGTCTCCAGCTCATCGGTGAATTCCTTTACCCGCAACAGCGACCTCACCCGCGCGGTCAACTCTTCGGCCAGCACCGGCTTGTTCAGGAAGTCGTCGGCTCCCGCCTCAATTCCTCGCAACTTATCCGCACTGTCGCTCGACCCGGTGATCAGCACAAACGGAATAAGCCGCGTCGCCGGGTCTTCCTTTAAATCACGGCACAATTCATACCCCGACTTCCCCGGCATTCTTACATCCGAGAGGATTAGATCGGGGGCTTGCCGCCTTACTTCCATTTCGGCCTGCTGCGCGTCCGACGCGGTTACCACGTCATAGCCACGCATGCTCAGTAACTGGCTCATCAGTGCCGCAATGCCGGGATTGTCGTCCACCACCAGAATTCGCGGAGCATGCCGCCGAAGCCAGGTTTCGGCTATTCCTTGGTCACTAGCGCCTGCTCGGCCGGAAGGTGCCCCAGGATTATCTCCAAAAGGCGGACGAGGATCGCGAGGGAAACTCATAAATACGAATTTCTACCGGTAATTCTACTGCAATCTTGAAGCCGCCGTGTCGGACAAAGGGACGCGCGGGAATCGCCGCAGTGCAATCGGCCGCGAACGACGTCGGCTCCGCTCGCGCTTTGGAACCGTTTGGCCGACCTTGTGACTTCTGGCCTTGTCGCGACGCTCTTTGATGCTTACGCTCGGGTGATAATCTAATCCAGGTCGCCTATCCGAGCGGCGCTGCTGCTTATGTTCGTCGGCGTCACGATCTCAGCCTTCCCAGCCGCCAAGCCGCACACCGTCACCTTGGGGAAGTGGATCACGGTTCAATGGTCGCCCAATACTCTTACTCTTTGGGCAATTCCGTGATCGCTGAACAGACAAGGGCCCCAGCCCTGCATCTCCAGAACCCTTCTGAAGAGCGCGGACGCAAAGCCGAATCGTTACCGGGGCTCCGGCGTGAGCCTTGCACTGCCCGAAACACACGACAGATAGTGCAGCTCGCGGTAATAGCGTTGCAACCTGACTCCTAGTCCTCCGAGCGGTTCGGCAATCCGAATCAATCCCCCGCCGCTTCCACCGCCGGCAGCTCCTCTGCCACAGTCGTCTCCTTCACCTTCGCGCTCGTAACCAGAATCACGGACAAAACCACAATAACACTGCCCATCACGATGAACCTGTCTACCCGCTCGTGCAGTATCAACCATCCCAGAAAAACCGCGACCACCGGATTCACATACGCGTAGGTCGACACTTTCGATGTAGGCACATGCTCCAGCAGCCAGATGTAAGCGGTGTATCCAATCCACGACCCGCAGACTATGAGATACGACACGGCGCTCACTCCTCGCGCCGTCCATGCCACGCGCGAGAAATCGCCTACCGCTAACGCTAGTAGAAAGTTCGCCACGCCCGCTGCGGTTACTTGCCATCCCGTGGAACTGAACACGTCCATGCCCGATTGCCAGCGCTTGGAGAGCACCGATCCCAGAGCCCAGGAGAATGATCCACCAAGCAGTGCAAGCGAAGACAAGAATTCGCGCCGTCCCAGCGACGAGCTCGAGTGCAACTCCGGCCAGAACAAAACAAACAGTCCCACCATCCCCAGCGCAAGGCCAGCTTTTCCTCGTCCTGAAATGTGATGGTGCCCGAGCAGCAGCGAATCCAGAACCAGGAACCACAGCGGAGTAATCGCAACAATTAGAGCCGCCAGGCCCGACGGCACGGTTAACTCCGCCCACGCCAGTGTTAGATTTCCCCCCATCAGCAGCAGAATGCCGACCACCGCCGCCAGCGCGATCTGGCGCGCCGAATACCAGATCGTGCGGCCGGTTGCAGCGCATACCGCGAGCATCACCAATCCGGCGGTCGAAAAGCGCAGCGCGCACATCAACGCAGGCGGAACCGTCTGCACCGCTATATCAATAGCCAAATACGTCGAGCCCCAAAATAAATACACCAACCCGAAGGCAAGTATCACCGCAAACCGGCTTGGGCTCTGAGCTTTCAACATGTGAGTGGAAAAGCAGGGAAGCTAAAACATATCAGACGAGTTTAAAGACAATGGAGATTCGAAAGTTTTAGCTGGTAGGCATCTTCAACGTTGCACTCGAGCGCGCTTATTGCGGCTGCGGGGTGGGCGTCCTTTCCTTTAGTTGGTATACGAATTGCTGTATTTCGTGCCGCTGGCGCTCGCTCTCCTGCGTTTTTTCCTTGGCTATCTGTTCATGGAGTTGGAGCTCTGCACGGGCCTTCGAGATCTCTCCCGCTTCTCGGTACAGCTGCGCAAGGCGGTAGTGCGCCTCTTCCAATTCTGGAGTCACTGCCACCGCTTGCTGCCAGGCAGAGACAGCTTTCGGAAAGTCCTTCTGCTGGGAATAAAGAATACCCAACTGCAGATAGGCGAGACCAAACTTCGGATCGAGATGGACAGCCGTCTGTAACAATGACTTCACTTGATCGACGTCTTCGATCTTGATCTGCTCCGGCGATTTCCAACCTTTCTTTAGGCTAACAGCGTAATAGTAATTGGCCCAGGGATTTTGAGGATGCAGCCTGACAAACCGCGCGAGCCGCTCCTCGATCCCGGGCGACCGCGTGGTCTCGATAGTCTGTATCTTCCCCATGAACAGGTAGGGATTGGGATCCTCGGGATTGAGGTCTGAGGCTTCAGCGAAACGCTGTGCCGCCTGATCGAAAGAGCCGTTTGAGTACCATGACGCACCCAGACCGGCCAGCATTCGGACCGATCGCGGGAAAAGGCGATTGCCTTTTGTGAAGACTTCGATGGCTGGATCGCCGGCATGGTGTGTGAGGAGTTCGGCGCCCCAGTCGAAAAGATTGGTCTCGCTCGGATTCAATTCAGCGGCACGTTGATACTCTAGAACAGCTTCCAGAGGATCGCCGAGCTGTTCGTCAGCCTCAGCGAGCAGATGATGCAGTTCGGCGTTTTCCTGACGAGATCCATTCCGCTTGGCAAGCAGAGCTCGCGCATCAGAGCGGGCACGCGCATAATCTCCGCTCGCAGCGTATGCCAGCGCCAGTTCGAAGGCATTGCCAACGTGGTTGGGGTTCAGCCTGAGAGCCCCTTCTAGGTAGGGGAGGCCTTCCCCGGGTCTACCGTCATCGACCAGCAACTTTCCCAGACGAAAATTCGCGTCGAAGTCTTTCGGCTGGCGGGCCGCAGCCTCGCGCAGCGATCTTTCCGTTCGGAGTCTGGATGAATCGGACGGGGGACTAGCTAGCGATTGCTTGCTCAGAGAAGCGGTGGCCTGGGCGAGCGCCTCCCGGTTGCGCACCACCGTATCGGAACCGTGGCCGCCGAGATTCGTCGTATCGGCAACCCCCGCCACCGTGAAGTGAGGCTCGTCGAAAAACTCGGGTTGTGCTTCCGAGGATTTTGCGGGCGCGCCCGATTTCGGAGGATCGAGACTAAGGTCTACCGTTCTATTGGTCGCTCCGAGAGCGAGTGGGCCGGACGAGATTTTGTCATAGCCGGCCATTTCCGCGCTGAGGGTGTAAACTCCCTGCCGAACGTCGGGGAAAAGATAGGCTCCTGCCGAATCGGTATGCACTGTGAGAATTTGCGAGCCATTGGCTTGCAAGCAGACGGTAGCTCCGGCTACAGGGTGGTTGAGGGAATCCCGCACAACTCCTTGCAGAGTCGCCACCGGCAGCTCGGGCCGCGGATCAACCTGGTGTGCCTGAACAGATTGCCCACGCACCGTCGACGAAACAAAAAGTACGGTTAGCGCGAGACTGCAAGCTGCTTTGAGATAGAGGCGCCGCATAAGGCACTCGTAAAGTCGGGAAAGCAGGCAAAGATTAGGCACGCGCGTAGTGCAAAATTTTATTCGCTCCAATCGCGATCCGCAATCGCCCTCTCCGCGGTCGGGCGCGAAAAGGGAGGTTTTTTGGCCTGTTGACTCGACAAGCTAGCTTATCTAATCTAAGCTGCCCTGTCGTCAATCTGCTGGAAAGCTCACGACCTAACTTCGGGACGCCTTCAGCATTTCAAACCCTCTCGAGGATACGAATGAGATCTTACCGAATGCGGCATCTGGCAGCCCTCTTAATGTTGACTACCTGCCTTGCGGCCTGGGGACAGGAGAAGCGAAAGGTCATCATTGATCAGGACGCGGCTGGGCCTGCGGGAACGGATCAGCAGTCGATGCTTCTTCTGATCCAGTCGCCCCAGACGGAAGTCTTGGGCATCACCGTAGTGACGGGCGATCAATGGCTGCACGAAGAAGTCGCACACACGCTGCGCATGCTGGAACTCATCGGGCGAACCGATATTCCAGTCGTGCCCGGAGCGGAGTATCCACTGGTGCGGCGCGAATCTGACACGGAGCCGTGGCAACAGCAATACGGCAGCGTGCCGTGGCTGGGTGCCTGGACGCCGAGGTTCTATCATCCGCACGATCAGCTGGGAGAAATGCCGGAAGGCAAGCCCATGAGTAAGCCATACGACGAAGACGCGGCCCATTTTCTGACACACATGGTTCATAAGTTTCCGAACCAGATAACGATCTATGAGGGTGGCCCCTTTACAAACCTGGCGCTAGCGATTTCCATCGATCCCGAATTCGCGGGGCTGGCCAAAGAGCTGGTATTCATGGGCGGGAGCCTCAATCCGCGGACTGACGATCCGGAGTTTGCCAAGACCCCGACTCACGAATTCAATCTCTGGTTCGATCCAGAAGCGGCGCACATTGTGCTCCGGGCGCCCTGGAAGAAAATTGTATGCACGCCGGTGGATATTTCCGTGAAGACGCGTTTGACTGCCGACTTGATTAATCGCATTAAAGCGTCCGAGACGCCAGCGGCGCGCTACATCGGCAAATACGCACGCTTGCGTGGCAACTACAATTATTTGTGGGACGAACTGGCGGCGGCCGCGTGGCTCGATCCGAGTTTGATTATCAAAAAAGAAACGCTCTATATGGACGTCGACTTGGACCGCGGCGCCGGCTACGGCAATACTTTGGGCTGGACGGAACGCGATAAGCCTAAGATCGATGTGCAGCCCGTCGAAGTGCAGGACGATCTTGATCTCGACCGATTTTACGGAATATTTGTGAATCTTTTGACCGCTGAAACCCCAAAGAGATAGCTTATCCCGCTTTCTCTCCGTTTATTGCGGAAGTTTCGCCAACATACTCTGCGCCTGCGCTTGATCTGGATGGTGCTTAAGAAGCGCGACTAAAATCGCCCGAGCCTTCTCCGGCGCGCCGTCAAGCACATAGATCCTGGCCAGGTTCAGATAAGACTGATCGTAGCCAGGCGCAACCCGAATGCATGTTTCGAAGCTGGCTACGGCTTCATCCCGCCGCTGAGTGCGCAGGTAAAGTATTCCAAGATTGTTCAAAGCCTCGGGGTAGATGGGGCGTGCCTTCAGCGCTCTTTGCAAGTAATCGTACGCCCGAGCGGTGTCGTCGGCCTGCGCAAAGACCATTCCCAAACCGTAGTTCGCTTCGGGATCATTTGCGTTCAGTTCAAGGGCGCGTTCAAAAGTCCTGCGCGCCTCATCCCAGTTTTTCTGCAGGCGATATGCGTTGCCAAGATTGTTGAGAGCGATCACATGATCGGGGCTCAGCAGCAGAGCCTGTTTAAAGCAGCGTATCGCCTCGTCGGTTCGGCCCTGCCGTGTGGCGAGGAGACCAAGGTTGTTCCAGGCATTCGCCACCGTATCGGGGTAGCTCGCGTGAAGTTTTGTCGCACGTTCAAAGTTCTCGCGTGCCTCAGCCGTCTTCTGTTGGCTTAAGTAGGCGCTTCCCAGGCCGTAGCAGGCTTCAGCGCTGGATGGATTGTCGCGAAGAGCGAGCTGGAACCATGCCGCGGCTTGGTCGATGTAACCTCGCTGAAAAAAAATCGAGCCGAACGACAAATAGTTCCGGCCGAACTCAAAGTTTTCGCTAACACCGGGGAAAGGCAGCGCCAGGGCTAACCGCTCTGAACGAGTTTGAGGAATGCGCCGGCAGTCCTGTTCCACATGCCCGGCATTCACGGGCCCCTGATAGATGCGGACGACATCGCCGCGCTGATCGATGAGGAAAGATGTTGGCAGGCCCAGGTCTCGATGACGGTCAAACAGATAGCGATAGAGAATGTTATAGACAGCGGATACCTCATCTGATCCGCGGAGAATGGGAAATGTCAGGCGGCGCTGCCGCGCCAGCGCTTGCAGTTTTTCCTCCTCCGCAGGTTCGTCGATGTTGACGGTGAGCAACTGAAGTCCCTGCGCTCTCCAGCGGCCAAATTCCTGCTGGAACGTAACGAGATCCTTCTGGCAATCCGAGGATTGGGCGGTCCAGAAATTCAGCAGCACTGGTCCTTCGCGAAATGCGGAAAGAGTCTGCAGTCCTCCAACCAAATCCGGAAGAGAAATATCCGGTGCGGCTACAGGTGCGAGCAGCCAGGTTTCGACGACAGGGGGAAGGGGTTCGATTTCCTGCGGTCGACTGGCTTGCAGGGGGCGCATTGGCGCCGGCGTCTTGAACGGTTCGATCCGCGACGATTCGGAGCCCTCTTCGACCCAAATTCTATGATTAGCCGGAAGGTCGTGAAGATTTTGCACCAGCCCGCTTGGCCAGCGCACAATCGCCCGCACCAGGCCTTTAGCATCTCCCAAACCGAAGAATACTTCTTTGCTGTGCTGGGACAGGAATCCCGATCCGGCTTGAAGCATGCGGGTCTGGCGGCCCGAGTCGGTTGCGATGGTGACCGCAGCGCCGATGGCATCGCGGTTGCTCTTTGTACCGCGCAGACGGAAGGCGATCGACGCCGGCAGATTCTCCATCGCATTCTTCAACAAGCGTAACTGCGGTGCGTTGCGATTCTTCAGGAACACTTCCTGCCGGCCATCCTGATCGAAATCGGCCAGGGCAAACGCCCTGCCGTCCTCGACGAAGTCCAGGCCCACTGCGCCCGAAACGTCGGAAAACGTTCCATCGCGATTGTTCGCATAGAAAATGTTTCGCTCGAAACCGCTCCAGGTGCCATCAGCTCGAATGAGTTCGTTGAGGGCACTCCATCCCTGCTCGTATTCGTGCGCGGGCTTTGCCACGTCCGGCGAATTGGCAACCACCTGCCGCCAGAAAAAACTGTTCAGGTCTTCCTGCGACATTCCAGAAACCATGCCGTTCGCAATATAGAGATCGGGAAATCCGTCATGATCGAAATCGAAAGAGTCGCTGGACCACGACCAGCGGCCCAAGCCAACTCCGGCAGCGGCTGTTCGATCCTCGAAGGCGGCACCGCTGTTTCGAAACAGCGAGTTGCCCATTGCGTGCCTGCGGTACAGAGCCCGAACATCTTCGGGCGTGTCCTGCTTAAAATTTGCTTGTGAGGAGATGCGTTCTCCGGCGGCAGTCCACATGTCGGCGACGTAAATATCCTCTGCGCCGTCACCATCGAGGTCGGTCCAGCAAACGCTCATTCCGGCGCCAACGTCTTCGACCCCCACTTTGGGAGCAACATCGGTAAACGTTCCATTGCCATTGTTGCGATAAAGGTTCTTCTGCCCGAAATCATTCACCACATAAAGGTCGGGCCATCGGTCGTTGTTGTAATCGCTCCAGCCGCAGCAGAAACTGTAACGCGTGTTGTTTTGATTGAGGCCCGATTGCTCCGTAACGTCACGGAAGGTTCCGTCGCGGTTGTTCCGCATCATGAAGTTAGGAGGGCCATTCTCGGCATCGTGATAGGGAACGGGATACTTATATTGATCGGTGCCCTGATAGTAGACGTAAAGACAAAAATAGATATCCGACCAGCCGTCGCGGTCATAGTCGGCAACCGCCGCCCCGGTGAATGTTCCTTGGGGTGCACGGGCAAACTGAAACGCGCCGGGTTTCTGGAGAAACTTGCCGCCGCCCTGGTTCAAAAACAAAAGTGGGCCGCTCGCGCGCACGATGACCGCATCCTGCCGCCCATCGTTGTCGAAGTCGGCAAACAGCGCGCATGCTGTGTTGTCGAGGATTCCCAGGCCGGACGCTTCGGTGATGTCCTCGAACCTTCCATCTCCCCGGTTTCGATAAAGGCGATTGGGCAGACCCGCGGGTTGGCAAACGTAGAGATCGTCGAAGCCATCGTTGTCGATGTCGGCGACCGAGATTCCGTTATGTCCGTAGATATCGATGCCGGATGCACCGTCGAGAATGGTGCGCCAATGGTCCACGCCTCGCAGCATCTGGGTGGAATAGGAAGAGTTGGTCCCCAGCGCGGCTGCGGCAATGTCGATAAAGACTGGAGAGAAAGAGCGGCTTCGTGTCTCGTCCACTACCTGCCAGCGTCGGAGCATGAATTTGCCCGGAGCAGATAAAGACGGCCAACTTTCCCACTCGAGATCCCAGTAACCCACGCGTTGCTCGCGGTGAAATCCAGGACCTGTCCCAACCAACTCGGAACGCACACGAATGTGCACTTGCTGGGGGGCTTGCGAGGCTAGTGCGGGAACCGTTTGAATGCTCGTCAGCTGAAATTCTGCGGTTACAATCTGCAAAAAAACACTCAAGGAAGAATGCAGGTCCCGAAGGAATGCATCTCGCCCGAGATTGGTGCGGGAGGCGAATGTGTTGTGCTGAACTTCGATCGGTGGGCCTGGACGAACCAGTCGCGAGGCAACAGGAAGCAGCGAAGAACCAGAAAAGTTTGCAGTTAAAACTCTTTCAATCGCTTGCAGGTTTTGAGGAGACTGCCGTAGGCCCGAACTCCACTCCGCAATAATTTCTGCAATCTGGTCATGATATTTTTCGTTAATGAAATCGTCGAAGCCAACCTGTACCTTTCGCAAGGTGGCATCAAGCGGCCTTTCGGCCAGATAGTGCGGATGCAAATGGAAATCGCTGTCAGCCCAAGGCGGGCCGGAGGAATCGGACGGGGAGTCCGATCCGAAAGCCAGACCGCGCAAGCTTGCCGGAAGTGCGGCCGCTGAGGCTCCCTGGCAGCAGCGGACAAGAAAATTGCGACGGCTTAGCCGACTCAGAGCAATGGCCCCCTGACGTTCGTGTTCAGGACCGGAATCTACCAGCGGCACCAGCACCCGTCAAGCTGATGCTGCGACGGGTCGTGGTCTTCTTGGGGCGGATGCAATCTCCCGGGCAGGCGCCGACACAGGCGGTATCGTTAGTTCCGATGCAGGGTTCGGCAATGGCGTAAGCCATGGGTCCACCTCACCCTATCAGAACTTACGGTATGCCCGTTGCAGAGAACATTCAAGGGCAGCCGAAGTAAACTCCATGCATGACATCAGCGATTGAGAAAATTTCGGCCGTCACTTTTCGGGTTGTGAACATGACGGAGTCCGTCCGATTTTACAAAGATGTTTTAGGCATGGAGCTTCTTTACGGGGGAGAGGGCACGGGGTTCTCTTCATTGCGCGCAAGCGACACTCAATCTGCGATCCTCAATCTGGAGCACGGCCAAGCGGTGACTCAGTGGGGACGGCTGATCTTCTACGTCACAGATGTGGACGCTCTCTGGAATCATCTGAGGGACCAGGGATTTGATCCAGAGATTCCGCGAGACGCAGCCTGGGGAGAACGCTATTTCCATATGCCCGATCCGGATGGCCACGAGCTGTCGTTCGCCCGGCGGCTCCTGTGACTTGGAGAAAGGTACCCATGCAGGCGAGAACCAACCAGAGCGTGGTTTATTGCAGTGGCGGACTGTCACGCTGTCCGCGCAATCTCGCGAGCGCCATGTTAGCAGCGTGATAACCGCACATACCGTGCACGCCGCCCCCCGGCGGGGTTGATGACGAACACATGTATAGGTCTCGTGCCGAGGTCGCGTAGGCTCGCCGGGTCGGGCGAAACACAATTTGGCGAAGATCCATTGCGCCGCCCCCAATGTCACCGCCCACCAGATTGGCGTCCATAGATTCAAGCTCCGCCGGAGAAAAGACCCGCCGCGCCAAAATGCACTCGCGGAACCCGGGAGCGAAGCGCTCAACCTGATCTTCCAGCCTCTTGAGCATGTCCACCTTTGACCCATTAGGAACGTGGCAATACGCCCACACCGTGTGTCTGGTCGCAGGGGCGCGCGAGGGATCAAACAGACTCGGCTGTGCGAGCAGAACAAACGGGGAATCCGCGGGCCGCCCCTTTCGCGCCGCCTGTTCCGATGCGGCAATCTCCGCAAAGCTCCCGCCCAGGTGCACGGTCGCCGCGCGCAAGCACTCGGAAGCCTTCCAGGGGATGGGGGCGCTCAATGCGTAATCGACTTTGAAAACGCCGGGACCGTAACGAAACCTCTCCAGCTGACGCTTGTAGCTGTCCGATAAGCGTTGACCGGCAATTCTGAGAAGTTGGCGCGGGGTCACATCACACAGAATCAGGTCATAGTGCGATAACGACGCGAGGGACTCAACCCGCGACGAAGTCTTTACTTTACTCCCGAACGTGGACAGATAACGACATAGCGCATTTGTAAGGGACTGCGACCCGCCGCGCGGAATCGGCCAGCCGACTGCGTGAGCCGGCACAGCCATCAACATCCCAAATCCACCACTCACGGGCTCGTCGAGACTGAGAAAGGAATGCGCCGCAAGGCCTGCAAACAATGCGCGCGAGCGCTCGCTCTGAAAGCGACGGACAATCGCCCTGGCCGAACGGAGTGCGTTCGTCGCAAACCGCGCCATGAGCCAGGGATGTTTCGGAATCGAGCAAACCGGGCGAAGCACGTCGGGGGCGAATTCACGCCAGCGCTCGACAAACGGCTGCATGAGCTTGCCCCACGCATCGCCGTCTGCACCGAGAGAAGTCTTGGCATCGCCCAAGTCCCGTTCCAGAACGACTGCGGTTCCATCATCGAGCGGATGGGCGAGCGGAGCCGGAGAACGAATCCACTCCAGTCCATGATCTTCGAGCGGCAGCGAAGAGAAGAAAGGCGACCCGGCGGCCATCGGATGCACCGCCGATCCAAAGTCGTGCAAGAAGCCTGGCAGGGTCAATTCCATCGTGCGCGCTGCGCCGCCCGCTGTCGGCTGGGCCTCGAACACATCGACTTGCAGGCCGGCCTGGGCCAGCACGATGGCTGCTGCCAACCCATTTGGCCCCGAGCCAACGACGCA
>DATNKA010000500.1:0-17069 GCA_035603655.1 Candidatus Acidiferrales bacterium
CATTTTCCCAAGGAACCATGACCGACGGGAAAGGCAAGACCGAAACAATTCGATTGAGCCGCAGTCCCATGAGCGTACGATTCCTGCGGATTTGGATGACAGAATCTTCGAACGCCTGCGATGCCGGCGGCGCGGATCTAAGAGCGGATCCGCGGAATTGCGTGGGCTATGCCATCCGCGAGCTCTATCTCGGCACCAGCACGGAGGACGGCGCGTTTCACGACATTCTGCGGCACACTCCCGATCAGGAGCAGACGACCACGTATTGCTCGTCCGTTGACCCGTGGCATCAGCCGTCAGATCTGGGGTCGACGAAGCAGGCGCAGATGGGATTCGATTTGTTTTTCACCAGCGGCGTCACGCGCGGATTGCCCGCGATGGTTCCAGTCGCGATGCTCTATGACACTCCCGACAATTCGGCAGCGGAGGTTGCGTATCTGAAGAGCCGCGGCTATGCCATCTCGTACATTGAGATGGGCGAGGAAGCCGATGGCCAGTTCATGCTGCCGGAAGATTATGCCGCGCTGTACCTGCAGTGGGCAACGGCAATTCATCGTGTCGACCCGGCGCTGAAACTGGGGGGGCCGTCGTTTCAGGGAGTAAATAAGGACATCGAGGTCTGGCCAGACGCGAACGGGAAGGTCTCGTGGACGGGACGGTTCATCGATTATCTGAAACAGCACGGGCGCATGAACGATCTGGCATTTTTTTCTTTCGAACATTATCCTTACGATCCATGCAAGACGCCGTGGGGCATGCTTTATGACGAGCCCGAACTGGTCAGCCACATCATGCAGGTATGGCACGAGGACGGGATTCCGACGGATATGCCGATGTTCATCACAGAGGGAAATCTGTCCTCGGGAGCGAGCGAAACTTATCAGGATATTTTTTCCGGTGTCTGGCTCGCGGACTACATCGGGTCGTTATTGAACTCGGGAGGGAAAGGCGTTTACTTCTTTCACTATCTGCCGCTACAAATGGAACCGGGATGCAACAGCTCTCCGGGCACGTTTGGAATGTTCACGGTCGATGCCAATTATCAGATTCAGCAGCCGCTGGCGCAGTTTTTTGTGGCGCAGTTGATCAACCTGGAGTGGGTGCAGCCGAGCGGCGCCGAGCACCAGGTGTTTGCCGCGAGAAGCGACTTAGAGGACGGTGCCGGCCACGAATTAGTTACGGCGTATGCGCTGAAGCGTCCGGATGGAATATGGGCCGTAATGGCGGTGAATCGTGATCAGCAGAATGCGCACCGGGTGCGAATTAGGTTTGAAGGGCAATCTCACGGCAGCAGCGGGTTTGCCGGTCCGGTAGAGATTTCAACTTTCGGCAGGGACCAGTATCAATGGCATCCCCCGCAGACGCGATTTATGGCTCACGCGGAGAATAGCGGGGAGCGAACGATCGTGGCCACGGGCAAGGGCTCGGCTGATCCCGATGGGCCGATCGTCCATGCTAAACTGAACGCCGAAAAGGACACAGCGTACGATCTGCCAGCTGCGTCAGTGGTGGTGATTCGCGGAAGCGTCGGCGGGGCAAAATAGCGACGCGCATCTCCGAGTCCTTACAACGCTCGAGTGCCTCCCTTCTGGCCGGTAAGCGGAACCGGCTCGGCCAATTTTCACAGACGGTTAACGATCTTCAGGCATGCTCGTCGCCTGCCAAGGTACGCCGACGGGTCAGGCTCCCCTAACTAAACTCATCATTTTGCATCATCCTGGCGCCTTTGATCAGAGCGTCTATCATCTCCCATCTCCCTCTCCGCCGGAGCGGAGCGCCCGTGCAAATGGAGGACACTGTTTGGGCGAGCGGTTCGCACGGGGGTGATCCTGGCTTCAGGTAGGGATGCGGAAGCCATTTAGGCAATTTCGAGGGACATTTTCTCACCCGGAGCCGCGTACTCGGCTCCGCCAACTTCGGTAGGTCGATTGAATATGGACAATGGCGTCATCACAATGTGTTCACGGGGATGGTGAGTCCTCACGCCATGGCCTTTCTAAAAGAGAGAGAGTAACGGCAGGATTCCTGGCGGGTGACACCGCCCCTTTCCGCGTCTACCAGGCCAGCTTATTCACTGTGAGGCTGCGGTTCGACGCGTCATAGCCCGTATGGTTCGTTGGTGCCCGGAATCTTCAATGAGGGCAGCCAGTCGTTTTAATCTGGTTTCTTCTTTTTTCGCGCTGATGACCCACCAGATGGCGGTTCTCTGATACCAGGGAGCCTGTGCTCGAAAAAATTTCCAGGCGGCTGGGTATGCGCGAAACCCTTTTTCATAAGCCGCCGGAAGTTTGGCCGCTTTTCTTTGCTCGTAGGAATAGATCTCTGATCGTTTTCCCTCGCGCTTCTGAAAGGCTAGCAGGCCAGCGGCGTGCATCGACCCCATCGTTGAGAG
Organism: Candidatus Acidiferrales bacterium; assembly: GCA_035603655.1. GTDB lineage: Bacteria > Acidobacteriota > Terriglobia > Terriglobales > Acidobacteriaceae > Sulfotelmatobacter. The sequence continues at coordinate 2,393 of DATNKA010000500.1, forward strand.
CTCGATGGCTCGCTTTACGTTTACTGCACTCCAGATGCTGCGCCGCTTCCGGGGGGTAAAGCGAATCTTGTAACTGGTGGCGTTTACACTCTTACGGAGACCATCGATCCAGCCAAAGCAGAGCGCGCCATCCACCGCTTCCGGCCAGGTGATGCTCGGCCGCCCGGAATTCTTTTTGTAAAGCCCCACCCACAGCTCCTTACTTTCGGCGTGATGCTCCTCGAGCCACGCTCGCCACGCCGATAGTGATGGAAAGAAACGTGGCCTCGATGGCATTCGCTTAACTAAGCCTCGCGCAATTATTCACATCAGCCACAGCGCATCTACATCCACGATTACTTGCGTTCGCGGAATTTTCTGCGCCGCGGCGTAAGCCAACATTGCCCGCAGCGTTGTGTTCAATTTTTCACGGCTGGGCGACTTCAACACGAAATGATAACGGTAATCGCTCTTCAGCCGCATAATCGGCGCGGTGGCCGGGCCAAGCACGCGCACGGCTTCGTGTTTCGTCTGCTCAAACCATCTTCCCAGAGTGCCTGACCATTGCAGCGCTTCGTCCAGCTTGTTGCTGCGGATGAGCACATTGGCCAGTGCGGAGTATGGCGGATAGTGCATCCAACTGCGGAAGCGCAGTTCCTTATCGTAGAATCCGGCGAAATCGTGGTGTGCGGCGTATTGCACGGCGTAATGATCCTGAAAGTAAGTTTGCAGAATCACTTTGCCGGGAGCCTGGCCGCGCCCGGCCCGACCGGCAACTTGTGTGAGCAGTTGGAAAGTTCGTTCTGCGGCGCGGAAGTCGGGCATGCCCAGAGCGCTGTCGGCGCCTACCACTCCAACCAGGGTGACCCCGTGGATGTCGTGGCCTTTGGCAATCATCTGCGTGCCGACCAGTACATCGAGCTCGCCCTCGTTGAGCGCATTTAACCTGCGTTCAAAATCCTCGTTTCCGCGGACCGTGTCGCGATCGAGACGGGCGATCCGCGCCTGCGGGAACATGCCATGTAGCAACTCTTCCAGCTTCTCCGAGCCGGTGCCGAGAAAATATACGTATTCGCTGCCGCAATGCACGCAAGCCTTGGGTACGGGCGCGAAATAGCCGCAGTAGTGGCAGATCATTTTGTGCTCGCGCTTGTGATGAGTGAGCGCGATAGCGCAGTTCTGGCACTCGAGCGTTTTCCCGCAGGTGCGGCACAACACCACCGGGGAATACCCGCGGCGATTGAGCAGTATCATGACTTGTTCTTTGCGTTCGAGCCGCTCTTTGATCTCGGCAGCGAGTTTGCGCGAAATAACCTGCTCGCAGCCGGTCTCCTGGAATTCCTGGCGCATGTCGATAATCTCGACTTCCGGCAGGGGACGGCGCTCCACGCGATCGGGCAAATCTACCAGCGTGTACTTATTTTTCTTGGCGTTGAAATACGATTCCAGCGATGGCGTAGCTGAACCCAGGACCACGACGGCATTCGCCATCTTGGCCCGGACGACTGCGACGTCGCGGGCATGGTAGCGCGGTGTCTCTTCCTGCTTGTACGACGAATCGTGCTCCTCGTCGACGATGATGAGCGCGAGATCGGCGACCGGCGCGAAGACCGCCGAGCGCGTGCCAACCACCATGCGCGCTTCGCTATTCCTGATGCGATGCCACTGCTGGGCGCGTTCCTTGTCTGAGAGCGCAGAGTGCAGTATGGCGACTTCGCTGCCGAAGATCTGATGTAGATCGGCTGCCACCGCGGGCGTGAGGCCGATCTCAGGAACCAGAAGAATGGCGGAGCGTCCGGCCTCGAGTACTGCGCGCATGCCGGCGAGATAGACGGCGGTCTTGCCCGAGCCGGTGACACCATGCAGAAGGATGCCAGAAAAGTTTCGTGTTTCAACCGCTTCGCGTATCCGATTCAGGGCGGCTTGTTGTGCCGGGTTGAAATCAAATTCCAAGCGCGATGGCCGCGGCTTACTGCGCGAAACGGCGAACTCCGCAGGCTCTTCGATGATCTCAATGAGACCACGCTTGACTAGCGTAGTGAGAGTGCTTCGCGGGGCCTCGAGCGCTTGCAAGGTCCCGAGGGGAACTCGGCCACCCGATGCGGCAAGAGTTGCGATGAGTTTCTGCTGGTTGTCGTTCAACTTACCATCGGCCGACTTGAGCAGCGCGATCTTGATGGTTCGTGAAGCGTCTCGAACGGCGGAGACATCTTCGCGGGCCAGCCACTTCTTGCGCACCATCCCATGCAAGATAATCTTGGAGACGCGCGTGGCAGAACGCAGACTTTCTTCGCGGACTTGTACGGTTTCTGCGGCCGCAATCTCTTGCGCAGCCAGATGATCGAGCACGCGAAATTCGACGGCTTGCTCTTCCGGAGTGCGGCGAGAACGGGCGGACGATCCCAACAAGCCAGCCAGATGCAGCGCGGCCCGGCCTTCCCCAGTAATGCTGTAGGCAACGGCGCGTTTGAACTCGGCGCTCAGCGGGAGCATGGCGCGGAAGACTTCGCCGATCGGCGCGAGATAGTAATCGGCAATCCAACGGCCGAGGCGTAGCAATTGGCCGTCAAGCACCGGAGTGAGGTCGAGTACGCTGAGGATCGACTTAATTGTCACCGAGGGTTTGCGGTCATGCAGTTCAACCACGATTCCGGTTAGTCGCTGCTGGCGAAAAGGCACGAGCACACGGCCGCCGACCAGTGGAGTGGTCTCGGCGAGGACACGGTAGGTAAAAACCATGTCGAGCGGCACGGGCAAGGCAACGTCGCAGAACTCAGACATTGAATAGGAGGATAACCTAGAGCCGATTTGTCATCTTAGTTCTTGAACGGAAAACCCACGCTGGGCGGCAGTTTAGTCGGCAGGCTTCATGGGAGGCGCGATCCCCAGGTACTTCATCACCATCTGAAGATCTTTCCATGCCTCGGCCTTCTGGCGCGGGTCGCGCAGCAAGAACGCAGGATGGTAAGTCACGGCAAGCCGCGCACCCGCCCATGCCGGGTCACTGCCAGCGGGCTTGAAGTCATACCAGCGGCCGCGCAACTCAGACATGGGTGCGTTTATTGCCAACAGATTTTTCGCCGCGGTAGCCCCCAGCGCAACCATCGCCTTGGGCCTGACGGTCGAGATCTGCCGCATGAGGAAAGGCGAGCAGGTTTCACATTCGTCGCGCTCCGGCTGGCGGTTGCCCGGGGGCCGGCACTTCACTATGTTCGCAATGTACACATCTTCGCGACGCAATCCCATCGCCTTGATCATGTTGTTGAGCAATTGCCCAGCCCGTCCGACGAAGGGCTCACCCTGCGTATCTTCATCCGCGCCCGGACCCTCACCCACGAACATCAGCTCGGCGCACGGATTTCCTACGCCAAAAACAATTTGCTTGCGGCCCTGCTGGTGGAGTTTGCAACGGGTGCAGTCGCCGAGATCTTCGCGAATTAGCTTGAGGGCAGCAACGGAATCGGTCACTCCATGTTCCGGCCAAGGTAAAAGGATTTCGAATGTCTTGTCTTCAGCGATGGTTGACACAACGGCGGATTTTCTTGCTGCCATTTCCTCTCGCACTTCTGACTGGTATCCTGAAACCATTGCGGAAGCGGCCACTTCCGCTTCTGGCAGTTCTGAAAGCCGCGGCTCTCGCCGGTAGAAATCGTAGATGCCCATCTCGTGACAGTAGCGAACGCGCTCGACCAGGGCACGCCGCAATTCCGGATCAACAGTAGAGGGCATGGGTCTTCACGATTGTAATTCACGAGAGAGAAGCACGCCTAGGCTTTCACCGGCGATTTGCGCTGCTGGCGGATGCGCACGACTTGGTCCAAAACCCGCTGGGCCACTTCCCATTTCGTAGTTTCTGGAACTTCGACAACCTGGTCGTGCGTGATGATGGTCACCTCGTTGCGATCGGAGTCGAAACCGATGCCTTCACGGGAGACATCATTGACCACAATAGCGTGGAGTTGTTTTGCGGCCAGCTTCTGACGGGCGTTTTCGAGCACATTCTCGGTTTCGGCAGCAAAGCCCACAACAATCTGTGATTGTTTGCGGAGTGAGATTTCCTTAAGAATGTCGGCCGTGGGCTCGAGCTCAAGAGTGAGCGGGCCTTCGCGCTTTATCTTTTGCGGCGAAGCTGATTTCGCGCGGTAATCCGAGACCGCCGCGGTCTTGATTACGATCGTGGACTGAGGCAAAAGCTTGAGCACTGCATCGCGCATCTGCTCAGCCGATTCCACGCGTGTGATCTCGGCCGCCGTGGGCGGAGTAAGCGCGGTGGGGCCGCTCACCAGAAGCACACGGGCTCCACGTCGCAGAGCGGCTTCCGCTACAGCAAATCCCATGCGACCACTGGAGCGGTTGCTCAGGTAGCGGGCGGGATCAATCTTCTCGCGCGTGGGCCCGGCGGTGATCAGCACGGTTTCCCCGGTGAAATCCTGCGCCGCGCCGAGCGACTCGAGGACGGCCGCTACGACGGCTTCATTCTCGGCGAGTCTGCCCGAACCGATCATGCCGCAAGCCAGATATCCTGAGTCTGGCTCGACAATCTTCACGCCTCGCTGGCGCAAGATTTCCAAATTGGCCTGCGTCGCGGGATGATGCCACATGTTGACGTTCATTGCGGGAGCAACGACGACGGGAGCGGTGGTGGCAAGGTAAAGCGTGGTGAGAAAATCGCTGGCAATGCCTTGCGCGAAGTGCGCCAGAACGTCGGCCGTGGCGGGAGCCACCAGGAGCGCGTCAATTGACTGCGCCACGGCGATGTGTTCGATGGCGGAATCGATGTTGGCAGCGTGCTCTTCGCCGGGAGAGAACATTCCGGTAATTACTTTTTCACCGGAGAGCGCCGCGAAGGTGAGTGGTCGAACAAACTCTTGAGCAGCCCGCGTCATGATTACCTGCACGCGAATACCGCGGTCTTGCAGGAGCCGCACAAGCTCGGCCGCTTTGTAAGCCGCGATGCCGCCCGTCACTCCAAGAGCAACTTTCATGGTAGTCGAGCCACCGCAATCCATGGGCAACGCGTTAAGCGTCGTGGCCGAAAGCCTGATCCAGAACTTCGGCGGCCTGCTCAGCGGCGCTGCGCGTTTCAGGGATTTCCCATTTCACCTTGCCGGCGCGGATTTCATCTTGCGCGATGCGGCAGGGTTTGCGGGAATTTGTCTGTACTACCGGCGGAGCGCCAGATTGCAGTTGCCGGGCGCGCCGGGCGGCGACCAGAATGTAGCGATAGTTGCTGTCAAAGCCTTCAATCAGTTTCATGGACTTTTTCCCCCCTGTGACCGGGACGCAAATTTGGATTGCCGAAAGTTGGTACGCCTCGTTGTTTGCCAGCGGAAGCTAAGAACTCCGCTCCTATTTTCCCACGAAACTCAAGGTTGCGGGGGTTCCAGGTCTCCGATTTGGTTACCGAGGTCTAGGCCGCACCGGGATCGTCGGGCAGCTTGAACGAGTCCAGAATCCGCTTCAGGCGGTCGCGAACATTGGCCAGCCGGCAGCACTCGGCCAGGGTCACAATCTTTTGTTCCTCCTCAGATAGCTCACGGCCGGCGCGCAGCAAGCGTTCGCCCCGCACGATCGCGCGTAATAACTTGATTGAATCCTCCAGTTGATCGTTAATGAGAATGTAGTTGTACCGCGTGTAATTCTCGATTTCGCTGGTCGCCTTATCCAAGCGCCGCTGGATTACTTCATCGCTGTCTTCGCTGCGCTTGCGCAGGCGTACCTCTAGCGTCTGGTGGTCCGGAGGCAGGATGAAGATGCTGGTAGCGTTCGGCACTTTGTCCTGGATTTGTTTGGCGCCTTGCACGTCGATATCGAGCAAAAGGTCACGTCCGTTTTGTTCGGCTTTCAGCAGAAAACGGCGCGCCGTTCCGTAGTAATTGCCAAACACTTCCGCATGCTCGAGGAACGCATCTTCTTCAATCATCTTCTCGAACTCGGCCCGTGACACGAAATAATATTGTCTGCCATTGGTCTCGCTGCCGCGCGGAGCCCGGGTGGTGTAGGAAATGGAAAACTCCAGATCGCTCACCTTCTTCAGCAGCTCATTAACCAGCGTGGATTTGCCCGAACCTGACGGGGCCGAGATGATGTAAACCAGTGGTTGGTGGGGCGCAGCATTCATTCCAGGTTCTGTACCTGCTCGCGCGATTTTTCAATCTCCGCCTTCATGCTGAGGCCGGCTTCCGTAATTCTCAGAGCTTCCCCGGCCAACCCGGAAGTTTTCGAAAGCAGGGTGTTGGCTTCGCGGTTCATTTCTTGCAACAGAAAATCAAGCTTCTTGCCCACCTCACCTTGTTGATCGAGCAAGCCCAAAAAGTGCTGAACGTGGTTTTCGAGGCGAACGATTTCTTCCTGGACATCACTGCGGTCGACCAGAAGAGCGGCTTCCTGGAGCACGCGCTCACGGTCGGGACTTGCACCCAGCAGTTCCTGCAGACGTGACTGGAGCCGTTCTGTGTAGGTCTGCAACATCGCACTCCGATGATTCTGCACCACTTCGACCGCGGCGCAGAGGTGCGCCATGCGCTCACGAAGCTCGCGCTCAATGCTGCGGCCTTCCTGCTCCCGCATCTGATTCAGTCGCTCGAGCGCTTCGCCCACGGTTGCCATCACTGCCGGCTCCAGAGCTCCATCGACAGCGCTGCCTGCGGTATCCAGTGCGCCGGGAACGCGAAGGATGACGTTGAGATCGGGTTCGGCGGGAACACCGAACTCGCGAGCCGCCGCGCGGAAAGCCGCAATGTAGGCGCTCACCAGCGGACGATTCAGAGCCAGAGTTTCGCCGCCACCTCGCTCCAGGCTAAGCGTGACTTCCACATGGCCACGCGCGATCTTTTCTTTCAGCAGGCGCCGCAGTTGCATCTCGATGGCGTCGGAACCCGAAGGCAGACGAAAATGCAGGTCGAGAAATCTGTGGTTAACGGATTTCAACGAAAGCGCGAAAGCGACACGACCATTGCCTTGCGCGGACGAAAGCTCAGATGCTCTCGAACCCGCGATTCCGTCCGACTGATTTATCAGTTCGCCTTTTACCTGCGCGAAACCCGTCATGGAGCGAAGAGGCATAAGTGGATTCCAAATCCCGGTTGAACGATCTCAGCTCGGCTGCGCCGGCTCCAGTTTCTGCTCGAAATCTGCAAACTGCAAATCGTATAAGCGACGGTACGTCCCGAGCTTAGTCATTAAGTCTTCGTGGCTGCCAATATCGGCGATCGCGCCGTTTTCAATTACCACGATACGGTCGGCGCGGCGAACCGTCGAGAGCCGGTGCGCAATCACAAACACAGTGCGGCCGCTCATAAGATTATGCAACGCAGACTGCACTAAAGCTTCCGATTCGCTGTCGAGAGCCGACGTGGCCTCATCCAGAATCAGGATAGGAGCGTTCTTCAAGATTGCGCGGGCAATCGCGATGCGCTGGCGCTCTCCGCCGGAAAGGCGTATCCCGCGCTCTCCTATGACCTCGCCGTATCCCGCAGGCAGAGCCCGGATGAACTCGTGTGCCAAGGCGGCTCGGGCCGCGGCCTCAACTTCTTTCAGCGGCACATGCGGCTGGCCATAAGCAATGTTGTTTCGAACCGTATCGTTGAACAGGACGGTCTCCTGCGTAACGATTCCGACTTGTTCCCTTAACGAAGTCAAGGTCACGTCCCGCACATCGTAGCCATCAATGAGCAGCCGACCCTGGGTTGCGTCGAAGAAGCGGGGGATCAAGTGAACCAGCGTGCTTTTCCCCGACCCGCTGGATCCCACAATCGCCACGATCTCTCCCCGGCGAACTTCGAGATTGATATCGTGCAGCACGCGAGCGTCCGCGCCCTCGCCGCCATAGGTGAAGCTCACGTGATCGAACTGGACGGCATGCGCGAAAGCAGGCAAGCGCCTGGCATGCGGCTTCTCGCGGACATCGTCTTCCACATCGATGAACTTGAAGATTTCGCTGGAAGCGCCGAGGGCCTGCTGGAAATTATTGTTGAACAGGGCGAACTTGCGGACCGGGTTGTAGAGGCTGAACACAGCTGTAATAAAGGCCACGAAAATTCCTGGAGTCATCTCGCCGTGCTTGACTTGTTCGCGGCCCAGGTTCAGCAGCAGAGCGATTCCGATGACACCGAATATATCCATCAGCGGTGAACTGATCGCAGTTGCGGCGACGGAGCGCAGGTTCGCGCGGAACAGCCTGCTCGCCGCCCCGCGGAACCGGGATATTTCCCATTTCTCGCTGTTGAAAGCCTTTACGATGCGGTTTCCAGTAATGGCTTCGTGCAGGATGTTTTGTATCTCAGCCAGCTTGTCCTGGCCTTGCCGCGTTGTGCTACGCACACGGGAGCCAATCTTGCGCGACGAATAAACGATCACGGGAACGAACAGTAAAAGCACCCAGGCGAGCTTCCCGCCGAGAACAACCACCACGGCGGCCACCGCGATGAAAGTGAAGAACTGTTGCAGAAATTCCGCCAGCACGGTGGACATGGCGTACTGCACCCGCTCGATGTCGTTGATGATAGCGGAGAGTAGCGTTCCGGTGGTGTGCTTGGAAAAGAACGCCGCCGAGCGGCGCATAATCGCGTTGTAAAGATCGTCGCGCAAATCTGTGATCATGCCGAAACCGGCGTGGTTGATCAGGTACGTGCCGGAGTAGTCGAAAATTCCTTTTAGGATGGTGGAACCGACCAGAGCCACCGCAACGATGGTCCAAGCATTGGTGAAATGAGCAGGCACCAATTGTTGCAGGTACACCGGATGATGCGTACCCGGAATGACAAACAATTGAATGTCTTTCGATCCGGTCGAGGGATTCAATACCCGGTCAAACACGGGGCGGATCAGCAAAAACTTGAAAGCGTCCAACCCTCCCACCAATGCCATCAGAACAACCGAGCAAAGGATTTGCCACCAGTACGGAAGGGCGTAGCGAACGAGTCGCATCAGTTGCCGCATTGGGCACCTGAAAGTCCGCGCTGCCTTACTGGTGGCATAGGCATGGAGTGCAAGGGCTTTATTTTACTGCGCGGCCATTGGAAACCCCAAGTGGCCGCCGGTTTTGTTCCCGCTCACAGAGTTCACTTGGGCATATCCCGGTGCGCAATCTTCACGCGGTATCCAGCTTGGTGCAGGCGTTTGCCGACTTCCTCGGCGATCATTACGGAACGGTGCTGGCCGCCAGTACAGCCAAAACTTATTGTGAGATAGCTTTTGCCTTCGTGGACGTAGTGCGGCAGCAGGTAAATCAGAAGATCGGAGATGCGGAGGATAAATTCCTTGGTCTGCGGAAATGATCGAATGTACTTGGCCACGCGCGGATCTTTGCCGGTGAGCGGCCGGAATTCCGGCACGAAATGAGGATTCGGCAAAAAACGCACGTCGAAGACCAGGTCGGCCTCCTCGGGCACACCCTGACGGAAACCGAAACTCACGCAGGAAACCAGAATACTTTTTCCCGAGGCCTGCTCGCGAAAACGCTCCGTGACGTGGGAGCGCAGTTCGTGCACGTTGAACTTGGATGTATCGATAACGATATCGGCTAGCGCGCGAATGCTTGCGAGGTGGCGACGTTCGGCCTTGATCGAGGTATTGACCGGCGCGTCGACGCCCAGCGGATGCGGTCGACGCGTCTCGCTGAAGCGTCGCAGCAATGCGGCATCGGAAGCTTCGAGGAAAGCGACCTTGGTCGGAATGGTGCGCCGGACTGCTTTGAGAATGGCAGGGAATTGCTCGAGTTTCGAGCCTTCGCGCACATCGACGACCAGTGCGGTGCGGCGGATTTCAGTCGACTGCAAGGCCATCTCTGCGAAACGCGGGATCAGTTCCACGGGAAGGTTATCCACGCAGTAGTAGCCCAGATCTTCAAAGGCCTTCAACACGGAAGCTTTGCCCGATCCGCTCATTCCCGTGATGATGACCAACTCCGCGGCGTGCTTGCCCTCATGCGCGATGACCGGCGGCTTCTTCTTTCCTCTGCGCGGTGGTTTTCCGCGCTTCGCGGGCGCGGCCGATTTCCGAGGCTTCATGCACTGGATAGTAGCATCCGAGGCCCCGGAACTGGGAGAGATGAACGGTTCTGTGGCTCGCAGTTTGAAGTGCAGCGCTTTTCCATTTGTCATTTTTCGATTTGTACAAGGCGCGCTCAGACAGGTAAGCTAAATCGCCATGAAGAAGTTTCACGAACTTAGCGAACGCGAGGTGCTGGCCTTGGCCATTGCCTTGGAAGAAGAAGACGAGCGCGTGTACGCCGACTTTGCCGAAGGTCTGAGGCAAGACTATCCCGCGTCGGCAGCGATGTTTGAGGGCATGCGCGAGGAGGAGTCGGGACACCGGAGAAAATTAATTGAAATGTACCGGCAGAAGTTTGGCGAACACATTCCCTTGATCCGCCGGCAGGATGTGCGTGGATTTGTGGAGCGACCCGCCCTCTGGCTCATCCGTCCGCTGCGCATCGAAGCGGTGCGCAAGGAAGCCAGCACGATGGAAGTGGAGACCCGGCGGTTTTACGAAAAAGCCGCGGCACGAACTCAGGATGCAAGCATCCGCCAGCTGCTCGACGATCTGATTAACGAAGAGCGCGAGCACGAAGAGCGAGCGCAGGAACTTGATAAGGAGAAGCTGCCCGCCAATGTGAAAGCGGACGAAGAGCGCGCACAGCGCCGCCTGTTCGTGCTGCAGATTGTGCAACCCGGGCTTGCGGGGCTGATGGATGGTTCAGTTTCCACGCTGGCGCCGGTGTTCGCAGCCGCGTTCGCTACGAAGAATAGTCACGAGGCGTTCCTGGTAGGCTTGGCCGCCTCGGCGGGCGCGGGAATTAGTATGGGATTCGCCGAGGCCCTATCGGATGATGGCAGCCTGACGGGGCGCGGGCATCCTTGGGTGCGCGGCTTGATCTGCGGTGCGATGACGGCGCTGGGCGGCATCGGACACACGCTGCCATTCTTGCTGAAGGACTTTCGCATGGCGTTGTGGGCTGCCGGCGTGGTGGTGATTGTCGAACTCGGAATCATTACTTGGATACGGCACCGTTATATGGATAGTCCGTGGGTTTCGGCGGCGCTTCAGGTGGGGCTGGGAGGAGTGTTGGTGTTCATTACCGGAGTGCTGATCGGGAATTCTTAGTTGGACTCGAAGGCGCGTCAGATTTTTATGAATATTCTCCTGCGGTAAAGAACCCACATGACGAACCAGCAAAGCAGTAAAAACGTAATCGAGAAAAGTAGCGACCCGCTGGCGGGACTACCTAGCGGCGCGAACCACTCTCGATGGATGAAGTCGCCCCCGCTGATAGTCGTTCCGTTGGCGAAACGCAGGTTTACGGCGGCGAGAAGAACGGCAAGCAATTCGGCGAAGACGTAGGCGGCGATGGCATTCATTCCCAAAATAACGAATGGCTTCGTCCACGGACCTCGCCACCGCTTGCCATCCACCAGCCAATAGAGAAGGGCGAGGATCATCAGGGCCAAACCAGCCGTCAACAAAACATAAGTACTTGTCCACAGCTTTTTGTTGATGGGGAACCACGGGTTCAGGGCTTCTCCCATGCCCACGCCGATCAAACCGGCAACAAACAGTCCCGCGGCCTTTTGCGGCTTGTTTCGCGCGCTGCCAAGCCATTGACCGGTGAGTACGCCCAGCAGGCTGGTGGCCAGCGCCGGGATCGTACTCAAGACGCCTTCGGGATCGCGAGTGCCTTCATACAAATGGCCCATCAACAGTTTGCGGTCGAGCCAGGCGGCCAAGTTGCGATCGGGATCAAGCAGGGGGACATCGCGGAGGGGAACTCCGAATCCCGGAACCGGCACGTAGCGCATCAAGAGCCAGTAACTGACCAGGCAAGCGGTGGCAACGGCCGCGAGTCGCGCGCTCCGGCCGGAATACAAGACCAGCACCGCGCTGATCACGTAACAGATGGCGATGCGCTGGAGCACGCCATAGACGCGCCAATGGTCCAATTGGAATCGCGCGCTGAACCCATGGAGGAAAAAGCCGATTGCGAAGAGTATGAGTCCGCGCCGCATTACGTGTGATACCAGAGTCCCCCGCGATTCGCCACGGCGCAGGCGGCCGGCGAAGGAAAACGCCAAGGCAACTCCTACAATGAACAGAAAGAAGGGAAAGACAAGATCTGTCGGCGTCCATCCGTTCCAGCGCGCGTGCTTCAGCGGCCAGTAGGCGACTTCTTCATCCTGGTTGTTGACGATTATCATGAACGCGATGGTCGCGCCGCGAAATACATCGAGAGAAACCAGCCGCTCCGCTGGAAGGTTGGCAGCCTTGGCCGATGCTGGGACTACTAGCGGGGCGTCCGATAGTTGGGACATTTGTCTTTTCTCAACTTCATCCCGCTCAGGGCTGCGTGTCTAGCGGGTGTTTACTTTTTTCGTAGAATTCGTTCTGCAGTTTCAGGCTGACGTCGTCAGCCTTCACAGCGCGGATTGTCTTGACGACGGCGTCGATCCACCAATCCATTTGAAACTTGCCTAGCTCCACGGTCGCGGCGGAACCGTCGCCGGAGTAGTGATGGGGGAAGCGCGCGTACCACCAGATTCCGGTGTACACATCTTCGGGAAGATTCTGGCGATGCTGATCGGCGCCGGATTCGCTCGTGGCGCGATCGATGTGAACCGTGTCGGGACGCGAGATCATCATCTTCGACGTTTCGCTCTCGCCGGCATGCATGTCGATAGACGTCTTCTTCGGCGGACCTCCTGAGTGTGGAGTACGCTCATCGAAAACGTAGACAACGTAATCATGCGGCTTGTCCAACTGCGTTTGCGCGAAATATGGAAGTAAGCTGTCGTTGCCGCCGTGGCCGTTGACGATAACCACTTTCTTGCATCCGTTGCGAGACATCTCGTCGGTAGTTTCCTGCAAGAGCGCGAGTTGCATCTGGCGACTGTAAGCCATAGTGCCGGGCTCGTGACGGGCCTCGGCAATCTGTCCGAAATAATATTCGGGGAAGACGATGGCGTATTCTTTCTCGGCCGCGTGCAGAGCGGCATAGCGGACGTCCAGCAGATCGGTGCCGAGAGGAAGGTGCGGTCCGTGCTTCTCCAGGATGCCGAAGGGAAGTAGGCATGTTCCTTGCGAGCGATGGATGCCTTCGCGGAAGTCTGCGGCGGTAAGTTCTTCCCAGTGCACGGAGAGCTTCGATTGCGGCGCCGCGGCCTGCGCTGGCGCCAGATGCAAAGCGCTAAGCAGGGTGAGAAAGACTGAAAGGATTGTGGAGCACTTGCGAGTCGTCATCGGCAAATTTCCTCGGGCGGCGAATTCTAGCACGTGGAATGCCTCTATTGAAACGTATCAATGATGAAAAAAGAAATGGGCCGGACGGATCCGCGGCCCACCCCACTTAACTTCGTGAGCTCTACTTAAGAAAAATTTCCTGGAACAACTCCGAGCTGACGATTTCGCGGATTTCAGCCCGCTTCTCGCCGAGCTGTTGACCCTGCGCTTTGCCGCCCAGAATTTTGTCGCGTATGGCCTCGCCCTTCGCTGCCAGACCGTCCATTGCGGCATGGTTTTTGTATTCGACGGCGACGCAGATATCCCAGTCCTCGGGACCGTTCTTGGTTTCCTTCAGAAAGACCTTGTAATCCACGATCATCCCCTGCTTCTTTTCCTCCTCGATCAGCGGCTTGGTGGACTGTCGCAGACTGGTGAGATAGGCGTCCATCTGAGTGGGCTTCACGCGGATCAACTGAATGCGCCAGATCGGACCTTCGGTGTAATGCTCCTGCGCAAATAACGCAGGCGCGAGTAACAGCAGAAAAACGGCAAGACCGCACAGCTTCTTCATAGACATCTCCTGAGCTGAGGTGAGTTAAACGGCGGGAGGATCATACGCTCAGTTCAGGAAAACAGAAAGCTGGGCTAGATGGGGGGTAGCAGGTCCTTCGGCGTCGTTCCGACTGCGGTCGGAATGGCAAGGGCCGGTCGGCATCGAAGGCGGGGGCGTCAAGATTGAGATCAACTTCAAAGTCAGCGGACAGAAGTGTCCGCTCCACACAGGCGTTGCTCCTCCCGGCGCAGCGACCCGATACGGCCGGCCGCTGGACAGCCGAGGGCGGCTGTCCCTACATGAGTCATTCCGTCCCGCAGATTTTACTGAAGCTGAAATCCCAACGCTTCTGTTATGGAGCTTCGATCAGTTCCATCTTGCCGTCTCGGGTGCGGTGGAGGATCATTACTTTACCCTTGGGATCGCGGAAGACGAAGACGTCGCGGTCGCGGAAGTGGGCTTCCTTGATAGCCTCTTCGAGGGTCATGGGGCGCATGGAGACGGCCTCGTCGGAGCGGACCAGGTGAACCTCGGTGGTCCGGGCAACCGGGGGATAGCGGTGTACGGCGACCGGCACGGCGGTTTTTTCGGTCAAGCCGACTTTGGTGCGGGCATCAGTTTCGTCAGTCCGCGGAGTGTGCCCGTTCCACTTCTTTACTTCTTCGCTCTTACGCGCGGACCGTTTTTTGGACTCCCATTTGGTTTTATATTTCACGGATTGCTTTTCGAGGTGGTCGAGGGCCTGGTTGACGGCGACCGTCATGTCCTTGGCTTGCGCCAGGCCGACAAGCGGGCCATTGCGGGGGTTGATGGTGATTTCGGCTTTGTGGCGGTGCTTTTCGACGGCGAGCACTACCTTGGTTTCGAATCTGTCGCCGAGCATTTTACGGATTTTTGCGATGCACGTTTCAACTTCTTTGCGGATGGCGG
>DATNKA010000501.1:0-7404 GCA_035603655.1 Candidatus Acidiferrales bacterium
CCGAAGCGGTCCGATACGGCTGACCCGGGAACTTTGGCCTTTGACTCGAGAGCCAGGCCACTACGTCAGAAATGTCTTGCGGCGACATGGGTCGACCTTCTACGTCGCTGCGCCAGTCCGGCGCGCTCAAGTCTGGGCGGCCGGCAATCACGATAATGCGAAGTTGCTGATCGCTTGTTAGAGCAAGGTAGGAGCCATCCACGATCGAACTGGCCTTGCTTCCCCCGTGGCCGGCGACTCCATGACACGAAGAGCAGTAGGTTCGATAAGCATCGGCGCCGCGCTGCGAATCGCCCGGAGCCGGCGCAGCATACGGAGGTGGACTTTGATTGCCAAGGGCGCCGGGCTTCGCCCATGATCGGATTCCACTCACAATCACGTCGATCTGCTTGTCAGTGAGCGCTCCACCCGAACTCTGCGCAGAGGCAGGCATTGGGGTGCCTGGCACTCCGTTTGTCGCAGCGTGACGAATCACAGTGTCATCGGCAATTGCGAGAAACACGGGATTGGCCAACGCCATAGCTGCTCCGCCCCTGCCTTCCACGCCGTGGCAGCCTGAGCAGTTCTGGCCATAAAGCACATTGAAGTCGACGACTTCGCTCGGCGGCAGCACCTCCGAGTCGGCTCGCGGGACTCCGCGTGAACTGGTGCACGCGGCACAAGCAAGACACGCGACGACCGCAACGATCTCGAGCGTAGCGAGAATGGCTCGATGCTTCATTGCCGATCTCCATCTCCGTTCTTGTCGTCTGTCGCTCCCGATGCTTCAATCCCAGCGCGGACGGCGAACGGAAGGTATTGCCAGGTACGTATGCGCTCTTGCCGGGAAACTACGATGCCAGCGACGATGCCGAATCCGATCTGAGAAATGACAAACCACAACCAGTCAATCCGCTGGTTGAGCACGGGATCGAGCGCTTCGAGGATGCTATGGATCAGACCCGTCCAGAGGATAGGGGCGATCACGCCTCCAAGCAGAATCGGTCGGCGCGGAAACATCGGAAGGGCGGCGCCATAAAGAAGCCCGACGAGCGAAGAACCTACCAAGTGAACGATCGTGGCGATGATCAAGGCGTTCCAATGAAACGCGGAGATTTGCGCGATGGTCCACCGCTCCGGAAATAACCCAGCGGCCAAAAGATTGATCGGATACCACATCCCCTTGCCGCTGATAATTCCATATAGGACTGCCAGAACGGCCATCGCTACACTTCCTGCCAAGCCGCCTTTGACACCGGCCGAAATCGGATAGATCTCCAGTGGCAGCCGTGCGCGGTGCAGTTCATGCGTGATCCATTCGACACGAGCGACTTGCGGGCGACTGGTGGCCACCGTCGGCACTCCGTCCGCTACCGGTACAGACTCGCGCTTTTCGTGCGGCAGAACATCGAAAAACCATCCGACACCTCCGGCAACGGCGCAGATTGCACCAAGAATGCTCAGGGAGACGCTGGTGACCAACCCGGCAAAGACGAGTGTAAGGCCGAAAGCCAGGATAATCGGCCACGCCGTCGGTGCGGGAAGGTCGATCATGCGTGGCGTCTGTGCTGCCCCGGCGGGTGCTTCAAATGTTTCCAATGCCATCTTCTAGTCCTTCCCCTTATCGTCCAATCACGTAGACGACCGTAAAAACGACAACCCAAACCGCATCCACGAAATGCCAGTAGAGAGACAAAACGTCGACACGTTCAGCGTGCTCCGCTCTCACGTTTCCCAAAAGCGCCAGCGCCATAACTATCGAGAGAGCAATAAGCCCGACCACGACGTGAAACCCGTGCAGTCCGACCAATGAGTAGTAGGTGGTCCCAAACAGATTCGTGCTGATCGTCAATCCGTCGTGGTAAATCAGGCGGTGCCACTCAGTGGCGGTCCCGTACATGAAAGCGGTACCCAGAGCGATGGTCGCGAACCACCAGGCCGCAAAACCTCTCGCGCCTTTCCGGCGAAGAGCGCTGACGGCGAGGTGGATCGTCAGACTGCTGGAGAGCAAACAAATCGTGTAGAAGATCGGGACGCTGAGAACATCCTTCGGCATCGGCCCCGTGAGGCTCTTGCCAAGGTAAAAAAGATACGCAACTACAAAGATAGAAAAAATTGCGGCCTCAGCAGCGATCAAGCCGAACATTGCGACGCGTCCGCGCACAGGACGGTCCCACTGAATTGTCTCGGCTACGGTCATGGAGGTCGCATTCACAATGTTCTCCTCATCATTCGTACTTCCAGTCAGGATCGTTCGGATGCTTCAAGTCCCAGAGCGGACGGCGGCTCTTGACTACCGGGATGGAAGCGAAGTTATACACCGGCGGCGGTGAAAGTGTGGACCATTCGAGCGTCCAGGCGTCCCAAGGATCACTGCCCGCAGCTTTTCCCTTGAAGTAGGACCACAGAAGATTGGTGACGAAAATTACCGTGCCCAGAGCTTGGAAGAACACACCAATGGTCACGATGAGATTCCAGACATCCCAGCCACGCCCAGGCTCATAAGTGTAGATTCGTCGCGGCATGCCGAGCAGGCCGGGAATGTGCATGAAATCGAAGGTCAGGTGGAACCCGATGAAGAACAGCCAGAAGTGGAGCTTACCCAGAGTCTCGTTGCACATCTTTCCCGACATCTTCGGAAACCAGTAATAGAAAGCACCGAAGATCGTGAACAGAATCCCGCCCACGATCACGTAGTGAAAATGTGCAACCACAAAGTATGAGTTACTCAGCTGCCAGTCGAACGGCGCGGCCCCCAACATGATCCCGGTGAGGCCGGCGACCAAGAACTGGAAGAGAAAAGCAACGCAGAACAGCATCGGTGTTTTGAACTCAATCTTTCCTCCCCACATAGTGGCCAACCAGTTGAAGATCTTGATTCCGGTGGGAACCGCGATGGCCATTGTCGAGAGTACGAAGAAAGTGTTGGCGCTCGAGCTCATGCCAACCGTAAACATGTGGTGCGCCCACACACTCATGCCGATAAATCCGATGCAAATCGTAGCCGCCACCATAACCGGGTAGCCGAAGATCGCCTTGCGGGAGAACACGGGGATGATCTCGGATGCGAAGGCGAATGCTGGGATGGCAAGAACATAGACCTCCGGATGCCCGAAGACCCAAAAGAAGTGCATCCAAACCACGGCCGAGCCGCCAGCTTGGGTATCGAAGAAGTGGCCGCCAAGATATCGGTCGACAAGCAACATTACCTGTGCCGCCGTTAGTGGGCTTATGGCAAGGATTACCATGCCGGACATGACAAGGTTGAGCCAAGCTAACAACGGCATTTTTCCCAAGCTCATCCCCGGGCAACGCATACAAAGAATCGTCGTTAGGATATTGATTGCCGTACCGATGCTGCCGAAGCCCGAAACGAGCAATCCCAACGTCCAGAAATCCGTGCTGTGTCCGACGGAAAACGTCCTTGATGTCAATGGTGCGTACGCAAACCATCCGACATCCGGAGCATTTCCGGCCCCATACAGACCGTTTGCTCCCACGAGGCTGAAATAGAGGAGAAAGCCTCCGAATGCCATCAGCCAGAAACTGAAAGCGTTCAGGCGCGGGAACGCCATGTCCCGCGCGCCAATCATTAGAGGAATCAAATAATTGGCGAAACCGAACACCAGAGGCATCGCGACGAAGAAGATCATCGTGGTCCCGTGCATGGTAAACATGCGGTTGAAGACTTGCGGCGAGACAAAGTCATTGTGCGCGTGCATCAACTGGATCCGCATGATCCCTGCTTCGATCCCGCCAATCACTAGAAAAATCAGGGCATAGAGGATGTACAGAATGCCCAGCCGTTTGTGATCGACGGTAGTAACCCATCCGTGGAGCGCATCGACCAGGGGACGCGATGCTGCTTCCACCCTCGGCAATGCAATGGAATCACTCGACATCGTGCGATCTCCTCGGCAAGCTCAATGTGTCCTTCAACGCAGCGTCTCCAAATAAGCTGTTAATGCGGCCAAGTCACGATCGTTCAACTGCATCGCTGGCATTAGCGAACCCGGCTTAATCGCGTCGGGATTTCGAATCCAGAGCCGTAGGTTTTCAGGCGTGTTAAGGGCCGCGCCCGCAGCAATTGTCTCGCGGCTCATCAGGTGTGTGAGGTCGGGGCCGAAACGCCCGGTCGCCATTGTGCCCGCCACGCTGTGGCAGTTGATGCAGGCCGTTGTTTCGAATACTCGTCGCCCTTCGGAAACGGCATCGGCCACGACCGCCGGCTGGCGTTGCTCCCGAATCCAGCGCTCGAAATCTTCTCGGGACTGCACGTAAACACGCAGGAGCATCTTGGCGTGTTGCGTGCCGCAGTACTGCGCACACTGGCCTAGATAGACACCCGTCTCATGCGGGTCGATCCATATGCTGTTCGGGTGGTTAGGAATCAGGTCGGTTTTGCCCGCTAAACGTGGCACCCAGAAACTGTGGTCAGTATCTGCCGACAGCAGTTTTATGAACGTCGGGGTCGGGTGATTGCCATCGCTTACAGGAACATATAATTCGTTGGCAGTCGCGACTCCCAGCGCCGGGTAGCGGAACTCCCACCAGAACCGGTGGCCGATGGCGGTCACTTCGATGGCGTTGTCAGGTCGCGCGGCGTTTTGAACGTCGGCAATCACTCGCGCGGTTGCCACGAGTAGGGTCAAAACAACTAGGACGGGGATAACGGTCCAGGCGATCTCCACCTGATTGCTGCCGTACACCTGCGGAGGCTCGCGGCCGTCGTCATTGGCCCTTTTTCTGAACTTCACGACAGAGTAGGCAAGCAAGGTGAACACGACCACGAATATGGCTGCCGTGACCGCAAGTACGAACATAGACAATCCGAAGATTGACTTCGCTGGCGTCGAAACGGGCGCGAAGATGTTTGTGGGACTCGCAAAGGTCATCGGCTCTGCAAAGGCGTGCGACAACATCGAAGAAGCGATTAGCAGCGGCGTCTGAAGGATGGATCTCTTCATACGATCTCTTTTGCTTCCCCGTGTGTTCGAGCGTGTGATCATTGGGGAGACTGTCCTGTCGCTTCAGTCAACTCATCATGCGCCTGAGCATAATCGAGCTGCGACTGCAGGAGCGTTGTCTGGGCCTCAAGCTCTTGAGCCACGGCCGCCTGGACCTGGGAGCGAAGGGATGCCCCTTGCTCGATCTGTTGAGCTGCCACGCGGCGGCTCTCCGTGCGCAGCGCCAGCAATTCCTCTGAAACCGCAACCATCTGCTGAGTACGCTCCAACTTGTTGAACGCGGCCCGTACGCGCAGTTCGACCTCGTCGCTGACGCGCGCCAAGTTCTCCTTTGCCTGGGCCAGTTGCGCGTCACGTTCGCGCACCACGCCCCGCCTCTTGCCTCCATCGAAAAGATCGAAGTTGAGATGAAAGCCGAAAGTTCCGAAGTTGCGGGCGAGGAACGGAACATTGTTCTGGTAGCTGTAACGAGCGAAAGCTTCGACATCCGGCAAGTATTCACGCTTTGCCAGGCGAATCCCCGCAGCAGCCTGCTCCACTGCCGCTTGCGCTTCCGCGATTTCGGGGTGGGACTCCAAGGCCAATTTTAGGCACTCCTCGCGCAGACAACTACCTGGCGGAGGTGAAACTTGAGGATCGAGAGCAACCTCTTTTTCGAGTGGAAAGCCAACCGACTCGTTAAACTGCATCCGCAAATCGGAGAGTTGCAGATCATTGCTCAACAGCTCCTGTTTCGCTTGCAGGGCCTGTGCCCGGCTCTCGATGAGGTCTGCTTCAAGTGTGTTGCCGTATTTCACTTGCTGCACACGCTCACTCTGAAGGTCTTCGCTTGCAAGAATCTTCGCCGCGATCGCACTGCGGCGCGATTGCGCAATCAGGATCTTGTAATAGAGCTGGTGAACTTTCAGTGCGATATCGTTCTGGACTCCGCGTGCCTTTCCGCGCGTCTCCTCCAGTTCAGCCCGTGCGGCATCGTTTCCGGCCTTCACCTTGAGCAATTGGGTGAGAGGTTGTACGAGGCCGGTCCCGCTGGTCAGGAAGGTCTGCCCTCCCTGATTAATGACGAATGGCTGCGGAGGAATTAGACTGCCAGCCACAATACCGAGTCCGCCTGCGGGAATTGCGATGAACTGAGTGTCGGTAACGTGGGCAAGGGAGCTGTCATTTCTTACGAGTGGAAAGTACGCGCTTCTGGCGACTTCTTTCGCATGCTGCTTTTCGTCGACCTTGAATTCGGCTATCCGTACAACATGATTGTGCTTCAGGGCCAGTTCCACGGCCTCGTGAAGGGTGATAACTCGCGGCGAGATTGAAGCGGTTTGTTGTCCAAGCACAAAGCTGTGGCCCAAGGACAAGATGATGGCCATTAGCGCGACACGCTGGTTCACGGCTTAGCCTCTCCGGTTGGGGCAGAGCCCTGCAACGAGCCCAAGTCACGGAAGTTCATCGGCGATCGGTGTAGCATCGCGATCACAAGCAGAGTCCCGACACAGGTCCAAACGACGAGATGGAAGGCATCAATAAACGTCAGCGCGTAGGCCTGCAGACGAACTTTGCCATCGACGATGCCCAGGGCTCGTCCTGCGGCCCCGGCCAATCCGTTCGATTTCGCCGCCAAGCCTTCTGTCAAGTCTCGCACCGTACCTACGCTAATCCAGTCGCCCCTCTGCACATGGAGTCCCAGCAGGTTCGAATGCAGTTTTTCGCGCTCAGCTATAAAACGGCCCATTACGGCCACGCCGATCTGCCCTCCAAACAACCGCACCGTGTGGAAGAATGCGGAGAACGTCAGTGTTCGCTGCGGCACCTTTAACGCTCCGGAAAAGATAACCTGCAATATCAGGGACGAAACCAGTCCCATGAAGGCGAACGATTGTCCGACAGCCATCAGCAGTTCCGTCCGGAAATAGTTCTCGGCCGACCAAGTGCTGGTGAAATTGGCGTTCATGAGGCACGCGAACGCAATCATGGCAAAACCGATGGCCATGAGCAGACGTGTGTCGAAGCCCCGGTTAAGAAGAAAGGCACCAAGAAACGCCAGGAGGAGTTCTGGAAGTGCTGTCCAAAGGATTGCGGGGCCAATTTGAGCAGCGTCAAAACCGCGCACCGCAAGCGATTGCGGAATAATCAAGATAGTGGCAAGAAGAACGAAGCGAAAGGCGAACATCCCAACCGCCAGCAAATTCGTGTTCCATTTGCGGAGGTAAGGCAAATCCACCAGCGGATTTGGACTGCGCAGGCGACGCACAAGACTGCAGATCAACAAGAATGCTCCACCGATAAACAGCGCTGTGAACACCCCGGAGCGCCACCAGTCGAGTCGCTGTCCCTGATCGAGCGCGGCGAAGACCAAGGCGAAACCAGCACTGGCGTAGAAAAACCCAACGAAGCTCGGCGCACTTCCAGATTCTTGTGGCTTCGGTGACTCAGGTATTCAGAAATAAACGCATGCCATCAT
>DATNKA010000502.1:0-2051 GCA_035603655.1 Candidatus Acidiferrales bacterium
CGTCTAACGAATAGATCCCGGGGCCGGTGTTGCGTGTAGAAAATGTGCGAGGAAAGCGAAGTAAGCGAACTAAGTCCTGGAGTGACCCCCCAAAGTGAGACAGCCTAAAATGAGCGCATTTGCAGGGAAAAGGAACTGCAATGACGAGGAAAGCAGCAGGATGGAGTTCTGAGTCGTTTCGCGCGATGGCGCTTGAGCGATTGCGGAACTGCACGCACGTGGGTCGTCTGTGCGAGGAATTGGGTATCAGCTCTGCCACGCTTCGGCGATGGCGCAGCAGGGCGGCTGGTTACGAGCCTGAGCAAGCTGCAGCGCAACGCCCCATAGAGAGTTTGCAGCAGGAGAACGAGCGACTGAAGCGATCTCTTGGGGAGAAGACGTTGGAGGTGGATTTTTTGCAAGGTGCCTTGCAGCAAATCGAGGCTCGACGCCAGCAGAACACGGCCAGTGGCGCGGGTGTATCTACACGGAAATCCGGAGAATGATGGTCATGCAAGGCAGCTTGAGTGTGGAACGGATGTGTCGGGTGGCAGGTGTGACCCGAGCCAGTTTTTATCGCTGGCTGGAGCCCTCGCCGCTAGTGGAACAAGAGGTTGAAGTGCGAGCGGCTATCCAGGCGATTGTGCTGGAGCATCGGGGTCGCTACGGTTATCGGCGGGTGACAAGGGAATTGCGCGACCGCGGTTGTCTGGTCAACCACAAGCGTGTGGCGCGGTTGATGAGCCAAGACAACCTGCTGGCAGTCCAGCCACAGGCCTGGGTGACAACTACCAACTCCAGCCATCAGTTGCCGGTGTACCTGAATCTGGCGATGCGCATGAACGTCACCGGAATCAACCAGCTGTGGGTGAGCGACATCACCTACATTCGGCTAGCCGGGGAGTTCGTCTACCTGGCTGTGGTGCTGGACGTTTACTCTCGCAAGGTAGTGGGATGGGAGTTGGGGCGCAGCTTGGGGTCGCAGCTAGCGGTCAACGCACTGCGTCAGGCGATCGAGCACCGCCAGCCGCCGCCGGGCTTGGTGCACCATTCCGATCGCGGGCTGCAGTACTGTTGCCTGGAGTATGTTCAGTTGCTGGAAAGCTACGGCATCGTGCCCAGCATGAGCCGTCCTGGCAATCCCTACGACAATGCCTTTTGCGAGAGCTTCATGCGCAGCCTTAAACGGGAAGAGATCCATGCCAACGTCTACCGCGACCTGGACGATCTGCGCACCCACATCCAGCAGTTCATCGAGCAGTACTACAATCGTTGCCGGCTGCACTCGGCCTTGGGCTATCGATCGCCACAACAGTTCGAGCAGATGGCTGCCACTACAGAGAACAAACCGGCTGCCGTAACTGGCGCGGCCTGCATGAGTTTTCTTAGGCATGGGGAAATCTATCGATGGGATAGGGAGGCGACGCGAACCGCCTCCCCTGCTCATCCTATCGATGAGTCTCCAACCGGTTATTCCTTGGCGGGTTGCTCTCCAGCAGAGCCCGACTCCGCTTCACCGGCCGAGGCCAGCGTCACTCAAGACACGGCTCTCGGCATCACAAAAAACATCAAACGGCAAAGGCGCGCAATTAAAATTGTCTCAACTTAGGGGGTCACCCCAGGGCTTAGTTCGCTTACTTCGCTTTCTTCGCACATTTCTACAAAAGGACTTGTGACCGGACTGGAACCTTGTTGAAAAGGTGTCGAAAGTTTCGGGGACGAATAGCTCAACCCCCTCACCAAACTCGAATACCCTCTTCTCCAAAGCCATCTATCCCAGACACGCGAAGTCTTCGCAACTCTCGTAAACAAGGAAAATTGCATCGCAAACGATAAGACGGACGACGTCGCCTCCCGCAACGGGAACGTCGCGGTTCGCGTAGACCCCGGCGGCGCAACCTTCAACGTCCACGGTCCTCTCCAACGGTGAATCGGTATCCTGTCGACGCATTCTTCATTCTCAATCCGCTCAGGACGAAGGCGTTGACACGAGCAAAGCCTCCTACTATTGTTTGCACCATGCCAGAACGCCATGATACATCGGGAGTTCCCGAGTCTCTTGATCCCGGATA
>DATNKA010000503.1:0-6798 GCA_035603655.1 Candidatus Acidiferrales bacterium
CGCATCCCTTCTTGTATCGCCCGCTTTACCTCATCGAGCCGGTTCTTTGGCACGAGAAGCCGCGTCCCTGCGGCGCAAGCTTGACCACTATTCAAAAACGCCAAGATAAGTGCCGACGGGATAGCCTTATCAAGCGCAGCGTCATCCAGCACAATTGTCGGTGACTTTCCGCCCAACTCAAGCGTGACTCTCTTCATGGTGGCCGCACCATCCCGCATGATGGTTTCACCCACGGCCACTGAGCCTGTGAACGAAATCTTCGCGACATCCGGATTGCGAACCAGTTCGGCACCGACGGTAGTCCCGAGGCCCGTGACCACGTTGTACACGCCACTTGGCAGCCCGGCTGCATTCAGAGCCTCAACCATCACCCGCGTCTGCAGAGAACTCATCTCGCTGGGCTTGATAACGACCGTGCAACCGGCTGCTACGGCAGATGCCAGTTTGAGGCAAATGAACAGTGCGTTCGCGTTCCAAGCTGTAATCAAACCGGCAACGCCGACAGGTTCCAGCGTGGCCGTCGTCTTGCCCCAGCTCTGTTTCAACGGAAGCTCTTGGAGTCCCTTTTCAGCCGCTGCGAAAGCGGTGACACCCGACTCCACAATCAGTCGGGCGAACCGGGCGACACCGCCGTACTCCTCAATCATCACGTCTGTCAGGTCGTCGATGCGGGCTGAGACAGCCTCGTGTAACTGGCGCAAGTAACGAGAGCGCTCTGCTTTCGTTGTCCGGCTGAATTCGGCGAATGCACGTTTGGCAGCGGCTATAGCGCGCCGCGTGTCTTCCTCATCACCCAGCGTGACCCGGGCGATCACCTTTCCGTTGGTCGGTTTGATAACGTCCATGACTTCGCGGCCATGGGATTCAACGAATGCTCCATCAATGTAGTGTGTCGTTAGGGTTTTAATCGTATCTGCCTGGGTGACGGTTGTCATGGAATCTCCTTGTACGAAAATCTACGATCAGAACGAATGAACGACGCGCCTTGTCGAGGCGTCATCTGGTGCCGGGAAACTATTAATTGCGTCGCGCAGCGAGATTGCTCATACCGGGTGGACCTGCACGCCTATTTCCGTGGCAATCGATGTTTGCCGTCACCTAAGTAGCTGGATGTCTGCCACTTACACAGCGGAAGATGAATTTGAGGTGGCGTGAAATTGCCAGTGTCCATCCATTGACAGTGCATCTTGCTGAACAAACCTAGTCAATTCTGGCGAGCTTCTTGATAGCGCTAGTGCAAGCTTCCCGAACCTGGGAACGCGAGGAGCCAAGAAGAAGAGCACACTCATTTTCCGGATATCCCTCCAGAACGCGAAGCACGAAAACAAAGCGATCAAAGTCAGCAAGCCCTAGCAGAGTGTCGGCGTCGAAGTATCCGGTTGGACTAGTTGAGTCTTTGGTTCGAAGAGGCGGCTGTGAGGACGCGTTCGAACGAGTCGGTCGCGGCGTTAGCTCACGAATTGCGTTTTCCACCAGAACGCGGATCGTCCAGGCACGAACCCATTCGCTGAACACCCGCTTCTGATCAGCACAGGCCTCAATACCGGCCACGAAGCAGTTTTCCGCGTTCTGCCGATCCCCGGTAAGTAAAAAAGAAGCTGGTAAAGACGATCGAGGTCCTCGTCAAGAATTTTGCGGAAGTCTTCTCTAGTCGCGTATAGATTTTCACTGCTCGCAAATATTTGGGTCCGGCCCGGCTTGGCCATCTCTCAACCTCGCGACTCTCCCAGCATGCAACCTGCCCCAGACTCCGGTTCACATCTGACGGACGATCTTTCCGCCCATCTGCAGAGATAAAGCGCTTGCCACACCAAATCTTGCCAACGTTCAGCAGTCTGGGATTGAGCGCTAACGCCGGTGAATGTAATCGCACAACAGAGAACGTTGAGAGTCTGGGGCGTGCTTGACTTTGAAAATGTGTTCCTCGAATGGCTAATTTCGATTGGTGGCTGCGGTTGACGTAACGGGCAAGGCCCCGGGCACCGGCGTCAGCAGTTTCTCGATCGCCCGTTCCATCGTGTTGCTCATTTCTGATACCACGGTAGGAACGTCGTGTTGTTTGACCTCGCTGACTTCCGAAACAGCTTTGCTCCAAACAATCGTGCCAGTATCAAGTTTGGTCATCTGGGCGGAGACTGCGACCTCGACCCTGACACCGCCCTCATAGTCAATTTCCTCGAGCTTCTCCAATCTTCCGCTGACCAGGTAGTCAGCGTCGGGCTGACCATCGTAGTGCTTTACGCGCGAAAAGGTTCCTGTAGCGCCAAGGCGAGCGATGATCGAGTCGGTGACAAATTGACAGGGGTCAATCGCCCAACGGTGATAGGCATAGAAACCGATTTGTTCTGGAGATGGTTTGTACACGATGGCCCCCTGCCTCAAGTAGGCGGGCGCGCGGAATTCGCGGATCGCCACCGAAGTGTTGGCGTTTTCCGCGGCTGGCGGATCAGGCGGCGCAGGCAGGTTGAGAGTGTAGTAGTTCGTACGCCCTACCTTGCCCGCGCAGCCAGTCAAGACGGCGAGAGTTGAAACCGCAATGATGGTAATTGCCAGATTTCTTTTCATGCTTGATCTCCGATAAAACTGGAAGCTTGCGACGAAGCTAATCTTGGTTCCAGTTATTCATTTCGGCACCTTGCGGTCTTCCGGTTGCTTGATTCGAACAAGACTCCACGGACGCTGTTTCACCGAGTCCGTCAACTCGTCCAGGTTTTCCGTCGCAGTCCGCAAGTGTTCGATCGTTTCATCGATCTTGTAATCATTGGCCCGCACCAGCACTTGCATATTCGCGAGTAATTGCTTCGCTTGTAACAATGTGGTTTGCAGGCTAGCTAGGTCGTTGCGGATCGGTTCACGCAGATCGCTGACAGTGCCATTCACGTTTTGAATGGTTTCATCAGCATGCTGGCTGAGAGTATTTAATTCATCAGTCAGATGGTCGATCTTCGGACGGTCAGTCGCTATCATCGCGTTGACGTTATCCAGGACGGTCTGCAACTCTTGCTGGTTGGCTTTGCCGGTCACCGTATTCAGATTCGCCAGCAGCGTCCGCGCATCTCCACTGATTCCTCCCAGTTCTCCTCGAACCTCGGTGATCAGGCCGTTGGCGTTGTCTGCCACAGTCGCCATTTTGTCGGTGATCTCGTCCAAGCTCGCGCCCTCTTGCGATGCGATGATCGACCCCGGTGGGAGCCGCCGAGCATCATTGCTGCCCGTTGTGATGGACAGTGCTGCCCCACTCATCACGCTGACAAGTCCTAACTTGGCTACCGATTTCTCGTTTAGCGGGGTGTTTTCCTTCACGTCCAACAGAATTTCGATCTTGGTCGGATCTGATGTCCAAGGACGAACCGCTGTTATTTTCCCCACGTTGATTCCCCCGAAGAGGACTTGGGCGCCCGGCTCTATTCCGCCCGCGTAACGGAGATACGTGCGGTAGGGAGAGGTGTGCCCGCTAAGCTGCGCGTTGACGAGATGGATGATCGTGAATGCCAGGATCGAGGCGCATCCAAGGACAAAGGCTCCGACTTTTGCTTCTGTCGTCACTGATATGCCTCCGCGGAATCCAAGTACTTTTCGAAGTGCGCGGCTACGGCGGACGTCTTCGCTATGTCTTCGGGAATCCGATCAAGAAACTGCCGCACACGCGGATTCTGACTCGCTTTGATTTGGTCTTTTGTACCGATTGAGCTGAATGAGCCCTGATAGAGCATGGCGATGCGGTCGGCGATGCGGAACGCGCTTGGTAGTTCGTGGGTCACCACAATCACCGTCATCTGTAAGGTCTCCTTGAGCAGCAAAATCAGTTCGTCGAGTTCCGCAGCAACGATCGGATCAAGCCCGGCCGACGGCTCATCCAGCACCAGGATTTCAGGGCCGAGCGCGAGCGCCCGCGCGACGGCCGCACGCTTCTTCATGCCTCCGGAAAGCTCCTGGGGAAGCCGCTTGCCGTGGTCCGCAAGGCCAACCGCGGCCAACTTTATCCAAACCACCAGTTCTATGATTGAAGGTGCAAGCCGCGTATGTTCACGCAGAGGCAAAGCGACGTTATCTTCGATATTCAACGAGTTGAACAAAGCCGCGCTTTGGAAGGCCACTCCGATCGAGCGATGCATCTTCTTCAAGTCCGACTTTGAGCAACGGGTAATGTCCGTTCCGTTCACGTGGATGCTGCCCGACTTGGGGCGCTCCAGTCCGATGATCTGGCGTAACAATGTGCTCTTGCCGCATCCGCTGCCGCCCAACAAAACCATCGTTTCGCCGCGCTCAATGTCGAGATTCAATTCATTCAGCACTCGGCGACCGTCGTACTCCACTACAAGATCGCGAACGGAAATGATTGGCATCAGTGTTTCCCCGTGAAGTAAAAGATGGCGGTGAAAATCGCATCCGCAACGATGACCAGGAACGTCGACTTCACCACTGCACTCGTTGTGGAGCGACCAACCGAGTCTGGACCTCCGTGAACGCGGAAGCCTTCCAGGCATCCAACCTGAGCAATAATGGTCCCGAAGACAACGCTCTTGATGAGCCCCATAACTAAGTCGCGCAAATCGATTGCCTCGAACACATAGCGCAGGTACAACACGGGCGTCAGGCGAATGCTTAAAAACATGAACAAGGCCCCGGCCAAAATGCCACAAACATTTGCGACAACGCTAAGGCAAGGCACCGCAATTAAAGCGGCCAGATACTTGGGTGCGAGCACAAACTCTATAGGCTCGAGCGCCATGACGCGGAGGGAATCGATCTCCTCAGTCACCTTCATAGTCCCAATCTCGGCCGCAAAAGCGGAGCCGGATCGTCCACTTACGGCAATTGCCGTCATCAGCGGACCGAGTTCACGCGTGAAGCCGACTGCGACCAAGTCAACGACGTAGCGTAAGGCCCCAAATCGCCGAAGCTCCGACGCCCCTTGCATGGCGAAAATGAATCCCGTGCATATTGACATCAAGGAAACCATCGGCATTGCGTCGACGCCGATTTCGAGCATCTGCCTCACGGCTGCCCGCCAGCGGTAGCGATTCCCGACAAAAGGAAGTGAATGCAGCATCGCTCGCAGTGTGGCCCACCACTGAATGTTGAGACTTCCGACGTAATCGAGATGTTCAATTGTTTTTTCGCCGACACTTTCAAAAACATTTGGCATCACGCCACCCCCTTGCCGCCGTGCATCGTCTCGAATAGTGGAAGCAACCCCGTGACCTCGAACAGCCGCAGGACAGAACCATGCAGTCCTTGCAAATGGAGTCGAATCTGGCGAGGGCCGGCGATTTTAAGGGTTTCAACTAGCGTCGCGATTCCCGACGCTTCAATGTGGTTGACGTCACTCAGGTCGACGGTGACCGCGTGAACTGATGGTTTGCCCGATAGAATGGCCAGAAGGCAATCCCGAATGTCGGGCGATGAATCGACATCGATGCGCCCATTCAAGCGGACGATGACCTCCATGCCACTGCGATCTACCGCAATTGCGAGGTGGCTGGTTGGTGTGCTTTCGTGACTTTTCAAACGTTGACCTCTCTCACCGTTCTGCTCCGCATAGCCGTAATATCCTTAGTCATGTCTATTCGCATACAGGTAATTCCGATTTCATTCGCGGGAGCGCTTTAGCGACGGACTCATCAAGCTTTACTGCTGCCAGCCACCTCCCAGTGCTTCAAACAACTCAACCAGGGCCAATAATTCATTCTGGTGTGCCTGTACGACGGCCAGTTCCGCAGAGAAAGCGTTAGTCTCGTTCGTCAGGACTTCCAAATAGCCCGTAACACCGCCGGTGTAACGCATGTGGGAGAGACGCGCCGCATCCTGTGCCGACTGGAACAAAAGCTCTTCCTGTTCGCGAAATTCGCGCGCTTTCCGGTAAGCCACTAACGCGTCTGACACACTACGAAAGGCGGTTTGAATTGACTGTTGGTAAACCAGCACGGCTGTCTTCTGACGTGCCTCGGCCAGGCGCACGCCGGAACGGAGCTTGCCTCCCGTAAAGATGGGCTGCGTCAGTGACGCACCGAAGCTCCAAGCGCCTGCTGGTCCCGTAAACAAGTTGCTCAGGGCAGAACTTTGCAATCCACCAGTCCCATTGAGCGAAATCTGAGGGAAATAGGCTGCACGCGCCACGCCGATTTCGGCGTTTGCCGCGATCAACTGCTCTTCCGCTTCCCGAATGTCCGGTCGGCGCTCAAGCAACTCTGAAGGAAGGCCTGGCGGAATTTCGGGGGGCTGGTGTTGCTCGGTGAGACTTTGCCCTCGGGGGATGTCACCAGGATTTTGTCCCATTAGAATGCTGAGGAAGTTCTCCTGTTGTTCAATCTGTTGTTGCAAAGTCGCGATTTCCGCAGCCGCCGTAAAAACCAACTGCTCGGCCTGCCGCACGTCCAAAAGGGACGTCGCACCACCGTTTGCCAAAACCCGCGTGAGCCGCAACGATTCTTGTCGCGAATCGAGGGTACGTTTTGAAATTGCCAACTGCATGTCCAGCGCCCGCAGCTGGAAATATGCCGCCGCGACGTTGGCTACGAGAGTCGAAACGACTTCCTGACGGGCCCATTCGGTTGCAAGAAGATTGGCTCGTGCGGCTTCTGTCGCGCGTCGATACTGGCCCCAGAAATCAAGCGCCCAAATGGCAGACACGTTCACTTGGCCTGTACTGGTTTCAAATTCCGGAAGGAATTTCGATTGGGCCGTGCCGACATCGGCAATTGCCGCTCCACCACTCAGCGTTGGGAATTGATCGGCGCGCGTGATTCCTAGCTGCGCTTGGGCTTCGAGCACGCGGGACGCCGTTATACGCAAGTC
>DATNKA010000504.1:0-4613 GCA_035603655.1 Candidatus Acidiferrales bacterium
GGCGACAATCAGGAGGAAGAGCATGGCGCTGCCCTCGACGGCCTGGACCATGAGGTAGGTGACGGGCCAGACATTTCTCTCAGCGACGCGGCCGGCGAAATAGCCGTTGTTGACGCCGAAGGCGATCAGGATCGCTACCAGCGCCCAGAACACCACGTCGCCGAGAATGTTGCGCAGCCGCAGGCGCGAGAGCGAGAGGTATTGGGCGAAGGTGGTGCCGCTGGTAAAGGCTTGTTGGATACGGGTCGGGCGCGCGGTAACAGCGGAACGCGCGGGCGCAGCCTCCGTGAGTGCCTGCTCTTTCGCTTTGGCGGCGCGGCGGCCCTGCGAACGGGCGGTCAGCGCCTCCACCGACATGGGAAACAGGGTCCAGACCGAAACTAGCGATAGAACACCAACGCCAGACCATAGAAGACGGTTGTAGAGGAAGACGCCATTGGCGAGAGCAGGCGACCAGGTGACAAACAGCGTGTTCTCTTCGAGAACAGTCCAGTAGCGTGTGATGTCGTTGAACAAGATAAAGCCGATGGGGTCGAAAATGCCGGACCAGAAATGTTCGAGGGAGCGAGTCGCGGAGAAGACGGTGAGGCCGATGACGTACAGCATGAACAGAGCAACGCCCTGCAGATAGACGACAAATATTTTTCGAGTGAGGGCAGAGACCGCGAAGAAGGCGGAGCCGATGAAGAAGATCTGCACGACCAGGACGGAGAAGAATGGCTGAAGGTAAGCCCATAGATGATTGGGCACGATCCGGGTGTGATCGGCCCAGGGCGCGAAGGTGCCGAGAAAAGTACCAAGCATCATGCCCGAGAAAGCGAAGACGGTGGTGACAAAGGAGCCGGCCCAGCGTCCGCCAAGGTAGGCGAACTTGGAGATGGGCTGGGTGAAAATAATCTGGTAGGTGTCGCGCTGGAAGTCACGGAGGATCGAAGTTCCGAAGATCGCGGCAATCACGATCACTCCGAAGAGTCCGGCAAAGAGATTGTCGAGGGTGTTCGCGTAAGCGGAATTGAGCACGACCTTCCCATTGCCGCCGCCGATCGGGCCAAAGCTTTCCGAGGCAACGCAGAAAAACGAAAACATGAGCCAGAGCAGGAAGTACATGTAGGTCGAAAGGCTCTTGAAGCGGAACTTCAGTTCGAAGGTGAAGAACTCCCAAAACAATGCCATGTCAGATTCCTCCAGTAGCCATGCGCTGGTTGCCCGGGGTCAGTTCGGAAGCTGGCGCTTGGACTGCTGCGACAGGTTGAGGAAATAAACGTCTTCCAGGTCGGAAGCGACCGAGCGGAAACCGTCGCCCGGAGAAGAGTCGGAGTACACACGAATCTCGTGCTGTCCGCCCACCAGGTGTGTGGAGATCACGTGGAGCTGAGTTTCTATCGCTCGCACCTCGTCGTCGGTAGCGACGACTTTCGACCACATCTTACCGTTCAGAGCGGCCAGGGTGTCGTTGGGAGAGCCTTCCAGCAGCAGCTCGCCTGCGGCGATGATGGCCATGCGGGGGCAGAGCTGGCGTACGTCGTCCACGATATGAGTGGAGAGGATGACCGTGCGGTCGCTGCCCAGCGAAGAGAGCAGATTCAGAAAGCGATTGCGCTCGGCCGGGTCCAGGCCAGCGGTGGGCTCGTCAACAATAATGAGGCGCGGGTTGCCGAGGAGAGCCTGGGCGATCCCGAAACGCTGTTTCATGCCGCCGGAAAAAGTCGCGAGCGCCTTTTTTCGAACATCCCACAGATTGGTCTGCTGGAGCAGCGCGTCGACTGTCTCCTTGCGCTCAGCCGATGACGTCATGCCCTTCATGACGGCGAGGTGTTGGAGCATGTCCAGAGCGGAAATCTTGGGATAGACTCCGAACTCCTGCGGCAGGTAGCCGAGAATGCGGCGGACCTGGTCCTTTTGGCGGAGCACGTCGATGCCGTCGAGGCTGATCGTGCCGGAATCAGGATCCTGAAGCGTGGCAATCGTGCGCATCAGCGAACTCTTCCCCGCGCCGTTCGGCCCCACCAGGCCAAACATGCTGTTACCGATAGAGAGGGAGAGGTTCTTAAGCGCCTTTACCCCATTGGGATAAGTCTTGGAAAGATTATTGATGGTGAGTGCCACTGTCGCCTCCACATTCTGGAGTTCTGGAGAGGCTCGAGACACAGCTATGCTCAAAAGAGCCGCTCCCAAACCCTACCAACCTCCGCGACACGCCGGACATCGGAGTTCCCCGACTCTGAAACGCAAGCGCCAGACACCGGGAGGCGAGAACACAAAGATGGGGGACGCGGCGATCCCTAGCAACAGCACAAAGTGGCCGCCATAAAGGGAAAACGCGCGATCCAGCAATTCTCCAGGTGCCGGAGCGGTCTGAGCGCGTCATGGGTTATTCCATGAAATCGCAACTCGCCCGGCATCCTATCACAATCGTTTGTCTCCGTCCGCGTCGCTCGATCAATTTCGCGGGCCAACCCCGCAGAGCAACGTCGGTTGGTTGGAGCGTGGGTGCTCCCAGGCCACTCCAGTTACCGTTGGGATTGGCGTGTTCTCAAATGGTGATCCTCTGCCCATCTCCCCCTCGGGTGTGGCCGAGAGCTCACCCGAGTGACCCCGGAATGACACCCTCAACAGCTTGACAATTGCAGCCCGCAAGCCTAAGATAGGGATGGAGTTATTATCTCTTCTTAATTCCTTCAGGTCTCACAAGTAGCTTTAGCCCTCTTAATTGTTTCTTGCACTTGGCGCGTCTCTGAGGGAACTGCGCTTTGTCGCTGTTACAAGGATGTATGTACACGTCATGCCTATTCTTGCTACTGCACCTGTCCTGAGCCAAAGGGAGCCCATGAAAAATACGAAATTTCTGGTAAAAGTGAACCGCGGCGGAGCGCGTGCCGCTGAATACGTCCTGCGAATTGATCGCACACCCATCCAGACCACAACCAACAAGAAGCTGGCTTTGGCCATGGGAAGGTTTACGGCCGAAGATGCTGTCAAATTGATGTCGAACTCGCGATGCACCCCAGAGTTGATATCGGTATTCGTCTAAAGCGCAGCCTGTCCTCGATTTAGATCGCCGCTCGCCAGTGCACTCGACTATTAGAGTTGCCCCCGGACTAGCCCACCTAGCTCCGGGCGTGGCGTTCGCTGTTGGGCTTAGAACCGCTCAGCGCGAAGAAGACAATATAGAGATAGCAAATCACCGGCAGGAAGAACGCGTGGTGAATCCCGACCCGGTCAGCAATCGCACCCTGCGCTAAGGGAATAATCGCTCCGCCAACAATTGCCATGATCATGATTCCGGAACCGTCCCCGGTAAGCGGGCCAAGTTCCGCGACACCCAAGGTGAAGATGCTTGGGAACATGATGGAATTGAAGAATCCAACCAAGATGATGCTCCACATGGCCGCCTGCCCCGTGCTCAACATCGAGGTGGCGACTAAGGCGGCCGCGCAGATTGCACAAATGCCGAGTAGCAAGCCGGTTTTGGCGATCAAGTGCCCACCACGGAGAGCGGCAATGATTGCGAGCACAGCTGCCGCGGCTGTGATTAAAGCAAAAAGGGGGCGCGCCGCGACCAGTACCGCGACAATCAGCCACGGAATCGCCGCGATCCCGGAATGGCCCTGGGTAGCAACGTGGGTGCCGGTCCAAGACGCAATGAGGAAAAGCAAAGCTCCTGCGACAGATGCCAAACCCATCTGAACCGCTCGAGCGCCGCTTAAGAGTGCGGATCCGAAAAAACGACCCACCATGGCCCCCCCCCAATAGAGGGCAACGAAACCGGCTGCAAGCTTTTCGGTCATGCCGCCGATCTCCGGCTGGCTGAAATAGTTAACCAGAAAACTCCCGATAGCCACCTCGGCGCCCACGTATACAAAAATGCCGATCGCGCCAAAAATCAAGTTCGGGTGATTCCAAATAGAGTCGTTCACTTTTTCGCCGACTTTGTGCTGAGCCTGGGGAATTTTCGGCAGCTTGAAACTTCCGATTGCCGCCGCTAGAACCACAAGAGCGATGCCCAACCCTACGTATGGCGTCTTGACCGTGGCCGCTTCCTGCAGTCGATAGGCCTGCAGCGCGTCGGGAGCCATCGCGCGGATTTCCTCCATGGCTTTCGGAGCGGCACTCAGAATCAGCAGACCTCCGAAAAAAGGCGCCAGAAAAGTGCCCAGAGAATTGAACGCCTGGGTTAGATTCAGGCGGCTCGACGCCGTTTCCGGCTTACCCAGTACTGTCACGTAGGGATTAGCCGCCACCTGCAAGCAAGTGATGCCGGCGGCCAGCACAACCAGTGCCCCCAGAAACAGCGGGTACGACGGCACGCTAGCGGCCGGAACAAAAAGAAATGCGCCCACGCCCATGGCGAGCAAGCCCACCACCATCGACCGCTGGTAGCCGATCCAGTCAATAATCTTCGCCGAAGGTATGGAGAAAAGAAAATACGCTCCAAAAAAAGCGAACTGAACCAGCATGACCTGCCTGTAATTCAGGTCGAAAATCGATTTCAGGTGGGGTACAAGAATGTCATTCAGGCAGGTGAGGAAACCCCACATGAAAAATAGCGTGGTCACCACCGCCAAGGGACCCTTATAAGAAGACGACGAATCGGGAGAAATTTCAGCGGAATG
>DATNKA010000505.1:0-4186 GCA_035603655.1 Candidatus Acidiferrales bacterium
TGCGATGTTGCTGCCAGGTCGAAGAAATTGTAGCCTCCTGCACAAATGCTCGCACCTCCATCCGGGGCATTCGCCAGTTGCTCCATCCTCGTATAAGACGCATAGCCGTCCCCGTGGGTTTGATCCTGAGTCTTGCCGATGCTGGTGTATACATCCCAAGTCCAGTCATCCACTCGTAGTAAGGGAATCGTGCCAAAGCTGCCGCGTACGCCGCCTGTGAATTGATAGACATCGTAGGTATCCGTTGTATCGGTGTATCCGGTGCCTGCAAGGGCAGCGGAATTGCCCGACATATTGATCACGGCAGACGGACCGGTCTGCACCGGCGCAGAGGCGTACAGCGTCGCCACCTGGGCTGGGACGAACGGGTTTGTGTAGGGAATCAAAATGCCTTGTTTTAGACCAAACGAAAGCCCGCCGGGCGAAAAGTTATCCACGACGTTATGAACAAATAAAACGTCGCCATAAGCGGTCACACTATCCGTGATTTTGTAATCTGCATGGTCGAGTGTGCTGTACCTGGAAACGGCCGGCTGCAGTTGGTTGAGTGGCGAGGTGATCGCGCCGCAGGTACTGACTGCTGCGGCGCTAGTGTGCACCAGCGGCGTGGAGCTGATATCAGTCGGTAACAGTTGTCCATTCCAGGGGCAATTGATGGGCGGTCCGGTTTCCTGGAAAAGCTGACCCGTAGCCGGATTCACGTTCAAAAACTGCGACGTGTTGGCCCCTGCCGGATTGGCGATGCCGTCGCTTCTGAAGATGTTTGCCAGAGCGGCATTCGACGGCAGATTGCCGTTTTGAAATATGATGGCGCCCGTGGGAAAAATGTTCGGCGCGCCATTGTCCAAGAACGGGCGATTAAATCCCACCTGACTGTAATCGTCCTTGACGGCCGAAAACGAAACCAGGAAGTGGCCGCGGTTATCCGCCGTCTTGCCGCCCCAGCTCGCGGTGAAGTCGCTGGTCCCGCTGTCTCCGCGTTGAGTCGCGCCGCCATCTGCCTGCAGCATCAACCCATCGAGATCCTTCTTGAGCAGGATGTTCACGACACCCGCAACAGCATCGGCTCCATACACGGCCGAAGCGCCACCGGTGATCACCTCCACATTTCCAATCAGTGATTGCGGAAACAGATTGAGATCCACATGACCAAAGCCGTCTTGAGGCACTATCCGGTGCCCGTCCAGCAGAACCAGAGTACGTTCTGCCCCTAAACCTCTAAGATCTGCCGTCGCGAGGCCTCCGCCGCCAGGACCGGTCGAAATTGACGTGTTGGTTTCCGAGGTAAATTGCGGCAATTGCTGCAGCACTGAACCCAGCTGGGTGGAAGATGAAATTTGGAGCTGATCTTGCGAGATGGTGACAATGGGCGTATTCGATTCGAAGTCACGGCGCGCGATGCGAGACCCCGTAACAACGATGGACTCGAGTTCTGCATCCGAAGACGAAGCCGTGCCGGATGGTGCGGTTTGGCTCTGTGCAAGCAGAGGCCCTTGGGACCCTCGCGGTGTTTCATCTGGAGTACCGGCGCGCGACCCCGAGGAATGCGCAGCCAATGCTGCCAGCAGGCAGGCTTGCATCAGCGCAAGAAAACGTCTGCTTCCTCTGTGGCGAAATGCCGCTTGCGCTGTGTGAAAGCAATTGCGTAATTGACCAATCCGGTCACGGTTTTTATTCTGATGCATCCCACTCCCCCCTTCCCAACCTTTGTAATTCGCGAAACAGTTACCGCATGTTTTGTGCCCTCCCTTGCAAGAAATTGTTTCAGCAGGTCCTTTTTTTGGAATGTACCACCTTACGGTTGCTTGTCAACACCCGTGTTGAGTCTATCA
The DNA here is from genome assembly GCA_035603655.1 of Candidatus Acidiferrales bacterium. GTDB lineage: Bacteria > Acidobacteriota > Terriglobia > Terriglobales > Acidobacteriaceae > Sulfotelmatobacter. Next base: position 1,833 of record DATNKA010000505.1, read on the forward strand.
ACAAAATTGTGGAAATATTCAGGTTGCGCAATGTATGAGAGGCTCGCCGGTGGTAAAAATGAGGATCGAGTCGGCATACACAAAATGTCAATGTAGCGGCAAACTTTCGCTATGATCGCGTCTGGAGTCTGCGCGGCCACGAATGAGGTCAGATAATGGTTCAGGTACTGTCCGATAGGCGTTCTAACGCGCGCAGTGCGGGCGGCGAAGAGTACGAAAAAAGACGCAAAGCGATCCTATTGGCGGCGGCGTCAATTTTCAGAGAGAAAGGATACGCAGCTGCCAACGGCGACGACATAGCAAAAAAGGCCGGTATGGATCGCGCCTCCTTGTACTACTACTATGCGGGAAAACAAGAGATCTTCCGCGATATGGTCGGCGAAGCCGTCACGGACAACGTGCTGATGGCTGAACAAATTGCAGGCAGTACAGACGTGCCGGAACGCCAGCTTCGGCGGCTGATAGAGGGACTATTTTCCTCGTACTCCCGGCACTTCCCATACCTGTTCGTATTCGTTCAGGAGGAAATGACGCGTCTCACGAAAGACAAGTCGGCGTGGAGCGCGACCATGAGGCGGCTGGATAAGCGGTTCGACGACGCGATCATCAAGATCATTCAGACAGGTGTTGACGCAGGTTCATTTACCATCCGTGGCGATGCGCGCCTAGCAGCGGTCGGCATCATCGGCATGTGCAATTGGAGTCATCGCTGGTTTGATCCCAATAGGGGTCACGACGGCGCCATGATTGCCGCCACTTTTTCTGATCTCGTTCTAAAGGGCATGATATCGAGGCTCGATTAAAGCAGGCCTGATCGTGAGATTCGTTTGCAGGGCGAGACATTGCAAAATAGGTCAACAATGGTGCATTGCTATAGGAGGCCCACCTCCCGCGCTTTGATCTGCAGGGCAAGATATTTTGAGTACGGTCGGCACTGCTGCAGGCTCCCACCCATCAGCCAGAAGCCCGGTTGTGCAGTCGGGCGCCACATGGCCCGCACTTCGCCTTCCTGATCGAATCCCCAAATGGGCCCCACGCGGTCCGCAACCTCACTACCCATTACGGTGCGCACAGATTCGGACATATTCGCGTAGCCAGTCGCGATGACCAGGATGTCGACGTCTAGCGAGCTGCCGTCGGTGAAAAACACGGTCTTGCCGTCCAGTCGTCGAATCTCAACGCCTTGTTTGATTTTTATCTTTCCCTCAACAATTAATTCGGAGCATCCGACATTGATGTAGTACCCGCCGCCGTAACGATGATACTTCATGAGAAAGCCGCTATTGTCTTCGCCGAAGTCGGTGGCAAATCCCACAGCGCGCAGTCCCTCTAGGAGATCGCGATCCATCTCCGCGATACGTTTGGTCATTTCTTTGTGAAGTTCGGCGACCACAGGAAATGGAAACGAAATACCCGCAAGATCCGCATCTTGGATGGGTAATCCATTGTCCGAGTAAATTGAATAAGCACGGGCTGCGCCGGGCTCCGCGCTCACCACGCACGTCGATGAGCGCTGCAACATCGTGACTTGTGCCCCAGCATTGCATAGATCTTGCGCGACATCATGGCCGCTACTGCCGGTACCAACGACCAGCGCGCGAGTGCTGTCTGCGGCCATTCCACCGATGTACTCGCTGGCATAGATCAAGCGCCCCTTGAAGCGGTCCGCGCCCTCAATCTTGAGCCGATTCTCCGTGCCAAACACTCCCGTGGCCTGAACGATGTGTCCGGGGTGCAGCCGTTCGGTGGATCCGTCGGCCTTCTCAATCTGAACGGTCCAGCGTCGACCGCCCGCATCATAGGAAGCACTGTTCAGCTTGGTGGACGTGGCAACATTCAAGCCTAACGCAAATGCATACGTGGCGAGCCAGTCCGCCATCTGTTCTTTAGACAGATAGTTTGGCCAGGTCGCCGGGAATGGTAGGAACGGCAAATGATTGGCCGCGGTCTCGTTGTGCAGAATCAAGGATTGATAGCGATTCCTCCAGTTGTCGCCGATCCGCCTCTCGCGGTCGATGACCAAGGTCTCGACGTCGAGCGCTTTCAGTCTGGCCGCGATTGTCAGACCCGCGTGTCCGGCGCCGATAACCAACACGCGCGGATCGGAAGCGGCGGCTGGCGAGGCAGCATGCGCGCCCGCCGGACTACTCTGATGCTTCGTGCGCCGGGGTCGGCGCGAACCGGCGCGCTCTTCATAGCCTTTAAGTTCCTCCAAGGTGGTAAATAAGGTCCACGCTCGCCACTGCCCAGAGTCTCCCACATCATGAATCAGTCGAACGTGACCGCGACAAATGCCAATGTCGGTCTCAAAGGTGAAGGAAGATTCCGCCGTCCGGCCGCGCGTTCGATGCTCG
>DATNKA010000506.1:0-6503 GCA_035603655.1 Candidatus Acidiferrales bacterium
CGCCCTGGCCGCGGACTGCATAATCCACATAATTTGCGTTGAGAACGGCAGCCGTATAGTTGGTGGCAAAGTAGCCTCCCCAAACGATCGGCAGTTGGGGGAAACGTGCTCGCACTTCGCGGCAGGTGGCGACGGCACCAACCGTCTGTGGTCCGGGCATCACCGTAACCGCCAGAAGTTCCACCGGCCGCTCTTTGATCAGATCGATCAGCGATTCGGTAGGTTGGGGATCGATGTTGCCGTCGACGATGGCATATTCTTCCTTGCCCTCAAGAACGGCCGCGATTGCCAGAATGGAAAGCGGTAAGCGACGGTTGCGAAGTTTGGTTGCCTTCGGGTTATAAAAGAGTATCATGTGCCAGGTTTTCGCCTAAGGTCGAGCCGGCTGTCTAGCTCGGAGTCGCAGGCAGACACACTGAATCATAACCCGAGTACAGGCCGATGGAATAACCTAACAAATGGGCGTTCCGCGACTTGTCTCTAATTTGTCAACAATCTGCAAAATCAGCGCCAGGATCCGATCAAGTCCCGGCGAAAGTGACACAAATTTGACAATATCCTGACAATTGGCTTGGCCCGCTCTCCTAAGATTTGGCCTTTACACCTGCACAAACGAGGCACAAGTAGCGTGGCTGACGTGCTGTTGACACATTCCTACCACCTCTATTACGACCGCAAACAAACGCGGAAGATGCGGCCTTATCCTCCCCTCGGCACGCTCTACGCTGCGGCGTTGCTTCGAAACGCGGGACTCTCAGTGGCTGTGTTCGACACCATGCTCAACGACCCGGAACAGGGATTTCAAGCGGCGCTCGATGAGCATCGGCCCCGCATCGTCGTGGTTTACGAAGACAACTTCAATTTCCTTACGAAGATGTGCCTGACGCGCATGCGGGAAGTGGCTTATCACATTCTTGAAGTCTCGCAGAGGGCGGGAGCCACAGTGTTGGTGAACGGATCTGACGCCTCAGACCATGTGCTCGATTATTTACTAAAAGGCTTTCGCTGCGTGTTGCTTGGCGAAGCAGAATGGACTTTGCTGGAAGCCGCTCAACACCTTCTGAACGGAGATGATCGCGGGCTCACCATGATTCCGGGACTTGCATATCTGGAGAAAGAAACCGGAGCGCTCCGAGAGACGGCCCATCGCCCGCTGACCCGCAATCTCGACCTCATGTCGTTTCCGGCGCGGGACCTTATCGATGTTAATCAATACCGGAGCGCATGGAGAGTTGCTCACGATTACTTTTCGTTGAATATTGTCGCCAGCCGCGGCTGCCCATATCGTTGCAATTGGTGCGCAAAACCGATTTATGGCGACTCCTTTGCCGTACGGTCGGCAAACAGCGTTGCGGAAGAGATGAGACGATTGAAATACGATTTTGGCGCTCAGCACCTCTGGTTCGCCGATGACATCTTTGGCCTCCAGGCAAAATGGGTTCGGGAACTTGCTGTGGAAGTCGAGAGGTTAGGCGCTGCGGTCCCGTTCAAAATGCAATCCCGGGTGGATTTGATGACCCGCGACACGGTCCGTGCCTTGCGCCAGGCGGGGTGCGCCGAAGTCTGGTTAGGAGTCGAGTCCGGGTCGCAAAGAATTCTGGACGCCATGGATAAGGGAACGCGAGTCGAACAGATTGCCAAGGCTCGAGATAACCTGCGGAGCGAGGGCATTCGGGCGTGCTATTTCCTGCAGTTCGGATACCAAGGAGAAGCGTGGGAGGACATTCAAGCGACCGTAAACCTGGTTCGCGATACTCGTCCGGATGATATCGGAGTTTCGGTTTCCTATCCGCTCCCGGGAACAAAATTCTTCGACCGGGTCCAGTCCCAGCTGAGCTACAAGACCAATTGGTCGGATAGCGAAGACCTTTCCATGATGTTCCAGGGCGCCTATACGGACGAATTCTACCGCGCCTTGCACGATGCTTTGCACGCTCAAGTTCGTTCCTTTAATTCAGGCGAGGAGCACGCGACTTCGAGCCCAGCCGAACTGTGGAATCGTGTTGTGCAGCTTGAGACATCGTGCCGTAACGCTCGGGCCACGGTTCCGCCAAGCTTTGTAAGCCAGGATCTGGTGCAGTTGCAAACGGGCTCCGGTTCGAGGTCGGGCGACGAATAGTTCCTGGCGGTCGAAGCATCCACATGGACATCCTTCTCACTCACGGATATTTTCTTTACGAGGATCCCAAGGAGCTTCAAATTATGAAGCCCTACCCGCCATTGGGGATCCTGTACATCTGCGCCCATCTGCGAAATAAAGGTCTCAGTGTTGAGGTTTTCGATTCCACATTCTCTTCACGCCAGCAGCTATTCGAAATACTTCGGCAAGGACCACCGTCCGTGCTGGGTATCTACGCCAACCTGATGACGCGATCCAATGTGGTTGAGATTTTGCGTGTCGCAAAAGACGCCGGCTGGAAGACGCTCGTCGGTGGTCCGGAACCGAGTGCTTACATTGACGAATATCTCGAAGCCGGGGCAGACGTGATTGTGATCGGCGAGGGAGAAGTGACGCTCGAGGAATTGGTGCCGGTATTTCAATCCCGTGCCACCGAGGCGCTACACCACGTCAACGGCATTGCTTTTCGAGCTGCGGACGGAACCGTGGTTCGCACGCCCCCGCGGGATCAAATTCGAGACATCGATGCTCAGCCATGGCCAGCCCGCGAGTCGATCGATTTGACGCAGTACCTCGCGGTTTGGCGCAAGCATCACGGTATGGGTTCCGTGTCACTTATTACGGCTCGCGGATGTCCCTATCATTGCCGCTGGTGCAGCCACGAAGTATTTGGCAAGACGCATCGCCGCCGGAAGCCCGCCTCCGTGGCGGATGAACTTGAGTGGCTGGTTGATCGATATCATCCCGAGATGGCGTGGATGGCCGACGATGTGTTCACCATTCATCACGGCTGGCTCTTTCAATACGCAACCGAACTTAAGCAGCGAGGGTTGAAGGTGCCTTTCGAATGCATTTCGCGAGCCGACCGGCTGAATTCTAGAGTTGTCGAACCCCTGGCTGAAATGGGATGTTTCCGCGTCTGGATCGGTTCGGAGAGCGGCTCGCAGCGCATCTTGGATGCCATGGAGCGCGGCGTGACTGCAGAAGAAGTAAGATCCTCCGTCGCTCTTTGCAAATCGCACGGGATAAAGACGGGAATGTTTTTGATGTGGGGATACGAGGGCGAGGAACTGGGTGATATCGAGGCGACGATCGAGCACGTAAAGAAGACTGATCCCGACATTTTTTTTACCACGGTTGCGTATCCGATCAAGGGTACGCCCTACTTCAGCGAAGTTGCCGACCGGGTTGAGAATCTCAAGCCATGGAGCGTGGGGTCAGACCGGGAGGTGCGCGTTCGCAACCGGCATTCACGCCTGTTCTACAGCTTTGCCGATAAGTTGCTGCGCAGCGAAGTTGAGTTGGAACGCCTGCGGAACAACCCTGCGGTCGACCGATCTGCCATTGCGGAAATGCAATCCAAGGTCTCTGATTTTCGGGCTGGCTTGACGTCGACTGCCCATGAGGTGGAGGCCTGAACCGATGGCGGCCGTTCAAGCGCAAAGCCATGTAGCCCCGTTCGACGCCATCGCCGGGCGTTACGATGAGAGCTTCACAAACTCAAAGGTGGGCGCTGCTCAACGCGCATCGGTTTGGAAGGAACTTGAAAAGGCGTTTCGTCCAGGAGATAGCGTTCTTGAAATTGGTTGCGGCACGGGCGTCGATGCATGTTTTCTGGCGGAACGTGGCGTTACCGTGGTTGCCTGCGACAGCTCTCCTCAAATGCTCAACATGGCGATTCGCAGAATCAGGGAAAACGGAAGAGATGGTTCGGTCCGCCCGCACTTGCTGGCCGCCGAAGACATAACCAGTTTGCGAAAGCGCTCCTTCGACGGAGCATTATCGAACTTCGGGGCGCTTAATTGCGTAGAGGATCTCCATCAATTTGCTCGAGACTTGGCCATTCTACTCAAGCCCGGTGCAACCGCTTTGCTGTGTTGGATGGGCCCGTGCTGTGTGTGGGAAATCACGTGGTATCTAGCTCAAGGAAATCCCGGCAAAGCCTTCCGCCGCTTCCGTCGCGGAGGTGTAAGCGCGGCTCTGGCCGAAGGTGCGACTGTGCGGGTTTACTATCCCTCGATCCGTTTGCTGAGACGCACATTCACGCCTGAATTTCGTCTTGTGTCCTTCAAAGGGATTGGTGTTTCAGTGCCTCCAAGTTACGTGGAATACTGGGCGAATCGCTTCCCGCGCTTATTCGATTTGAGTATTCGAGCCGATTCATTTCTAGGTCGCAGCCCAGGCCTGCGCGCGTTTGCCGATCACATCTTGCTGGAATTTCGCCGCGAAAATCTAGAAGTCTGAAAGTGGCCGATGAGCGTCATAGTACCGATCTCGATGATCCGTGAATCAGCCGACGATGGCGTTGCTGCGCACCGGATCCGAACCATGCCAGTCGTGGTCATTTCGCCGCACAATCAATGCAACTGCCGCTGTGTAATGTGCGACATCTGGCGGATTCGCGAGCCCAGAGAAATCACACCCCCGCTGCTTGAGCGACAATTGGCGAGCTTCCGCGAACTTGGTGTTCGCTGGGTTGTATTTACCGGCGGGGAACCGCAACTGAATGCCCAGATGATTTTCCTGGCGCAGATGCTTCGCGCCGAAGGAATCCGCGTCACTCTGCTGACAGCCGGGCTGTTGTTGGAATCTCACGCTGAATCCATTGGAGCCAATGTCGACGACGTGATCATCTCCTTGGACGGACCGCCTGCGGTGCACGATCAAATAAGGCGTGTTACCCACGCTTTTGAACAAATAAAAACCGGGGTCGCGGCGCTGCGAAGCTTCCGGCCAGACATCACGGTGCGAGCACGCTGCACCGTCCAGAAGGCGAATCACGGCTCGCTCTGCGGGGTGGTGAAATCGGCGAAGGAAATCGGCTTAAACTCGATTTCATTTCTGGCAGCCGATCTTACCTCGGACGCTTTTAATCGCCCCCAAGGCTGGCTACCCGAACGCCAGCACCGAATCGCTTTGAACGCTGAGGAGGTCGATGCGCTGGAAGCCGAAGTCGAGCGGCTAGTCATCGAACACCGACCGGATTTGGACTCGGGGTACGTGGTTGAATCGGCCGGCAAGTTACGCCGTATTGTCCTTCACTTCCGCGCTCACCTCGGCCAGACACAGCACATCGCGCCAAACTGTAACGCACCGTGGGTATCCTCGGTGATCGAAGCATCGGGCGAGGTCCGCCCCTGCTTTTTCCATCCTTCGTTGGGTAATATTCACGAGCAGCCCCTGCGCCAGATTGTGAATAGTCCCCAGGCCCTGAGATTTCGAGCCACTCTCGACGTTGCGACGAACCCGGTCTGCCGCCGGTGCGTGTGCTCTCTGCATATTCCGCGCCACGAAGATTGAAAAAACTAAGGCTCGGCCTTGAACGCAAATTCGCGCACCTTTGTCAGACTTGGTCGGGTCAGTTACCGGGGACGGCGAAAGCAACTAACATCTAGAATAGTGGGAGGAGAATCAGTAATGGAAATTCCCAAGCGCTTGTGGATAGGGATGGTAGTCCTGGGTGCGTGTGCGAGGCTGCTTCCTCATCCCTGGAATTTCACGCCGATGATGGCCATCGGACTGTTTGCGGGAAGTCAGGCTCGAAAGGCGAGCACGGCCGTCTTAGCGACTCTGTGCGCGCTGGTTGTGAGTGACGCGGTGATGGGTTTTTACTCCGGCTTTTGGTATGTATATGCTGCGGCGCTGATTCCGGTGCTGCTGGGGAGTCGGGTTCGCAACCGAAGCGGAGCGCGTGCAATTGCCGCGGCGGCCATAGCTTCCGGTCTGTCTTTTTTCCTGATCACCAATTTTATGGTCTGGGCTACCGGCGCATTGTATCCGCATACGATGGCGGGACTATCAGCCTGTTATCTAGCTGGCATACCCTTCTATCGCAATCAGGTGCTCGGCGACGTTGTTTACACGGTCGCAATATTCGGCGGCTATGCGGCGCTCAATCGCTTGCGCCAACCCGTGCGGCAGGCCGCATAGCATGCGCATCGTCTCTCTACTCGCGAGCGCCACGGAAATCGTCTGCGCTTTGGGCGCTGGGGAAATGCTGGTAGGACGTTCGCACGAGTGCGACAACCCGGCTTGGGTGAGAAGCCTTCCGGCCTGCAGCAGTCCCGCCTTTGATATCGCTGTTTCGAGTGGGGAGATTGATGCGGAAGTCAGGCGTCGGCTGCGTTCGGGCGAGCCCCTGTATCACATTCACGGGGAATTGATCCGCGAATTGCATGCCGATGTGCTGATCACGCAATCGCATTGCGAAGTGTGCGCCGTTACTCCCGGCGAGGTCGAGCGAAGTGGTGCCTGTCTACCCGCCGCGCAGCAAGTCGCGCTCTCCGCCTCGAATCTGCATGAAGTATTCCAGGGTATCCTGCAGATTGGGCAAGCGCTCGGCCTGGAGGATCGAGCTGAGGCCGTGGTCGGAGGCGAACGTGAG
>DATNKA010000507.1:0-5917 GCA_035603655.1 Candidatus Acidiferrales bacterium
AGGTTGTCGGCAATCCGGCGCTGACCCGGAGGACCGTCTGCACATTTTCTCGACTCAGGAAATGAACGGCAACGCATCAGTCCCACTCAATCATCTGAAACGCTAACTCCTCGAGACGAAATATTTCGTATGAAACAACCAAGAGAATTTCTTAGGACGGCGGCGGTATCGAGCGTCGCAAGCGCGACGCCCTCAGCTTGGGCCCGGCAACAACGACCTCACTCTTTCAGGAGAATGGCTCCATGAATCAGATCCCATTGGTTGCATCTCCAGGAACTCGAACCGGTGACATGCTCTATCGCACACTCGGACGGACAGGCGAGCGCGTTTCCGCCATCGGGATGGGCGGCTTTCATCTTGCTCAGCATGGCCTTACGGAAGAAGAGAGCATTCGGCTGGTGCGCGCCGCCATCGATCGCGGAATCACGTTCATGGACAACAGTTGGGACTACAACGAAGGCCAGAGTGAACTGCGTATGGGCAAAGCCTTGAAAGATGGATATCGTGAGAAAGTTTTTCTGATGACGAAGATCGACGGCCGCACCAGGGAGCTCGCGCAAAGCCAGATAGAAACTTCGTTACAGCGTTTGCAGACGGATCACATCGATCTGGTACAGCACCATGAGATTATCCGATTCGACGATCCTGACCGCGTATTCGCGGAAGGCGGAGCTAATGAAGCTCTCCTCGATGCCCGGAAGGCAGGCAAGATCCGCTACATCGGATTCACCGGGCACAAGGACCCGCATATTCATTTGTATATGTTGAAGGTTGCCGCGGATCACGGCTTTCACTTCGATACGGCGCAGATGCCGTTGAATGTAATGGACGCCCATTTTCGGAGTTTCGGCCAGATGGTATTGCCCGAATTGGTTAACCGAGAAGTCGGCGTACTTGGTATGAAATCGATGGGAGACGGCGTCATCCTAAAGAGCAAGACCGTATCCCCGATTGAGTGTCTGCATTATGCGATGAGTCTTCCAACGTCGGTTGTGATTACCGGAATCGACAAGCCGGAAGTGCTGGACCAGGCGATTGAGGCGGCGAAAACATTCAGGCCGATGAATCGTGAACGGATGGCTCAGCTGCTGGCCAAGACGAAAGAAGTTGCCGTGGCGGGCAAGTATGAATTATTCAAGACTTCGTCGCACTTCGATTCCACAGCAAAACATCCGGATTGGCTGGGCGGCGACACTCCCGGGGTTGAGGAGCTTGCGCCGCCAAGCGCCTAGAATGAGCAGAGTCGGCGCGCATAAGTACCCAAATACTTATCCGCGGCATCAATTATTTTGATTGGACTGGGAATTTAGGGATCTAAAGTTAACTAATTAATTTAAGATGAGTTCACGCGCACGCCGCGCCACTCGCGGGCGTGTGCTTTGTCGCGTGCTCAACAGCGATTAACAGCTCCAGCTAAATGTGTGAAAGGACGATTGGGCCCGCAGGGGTCAGATTAAATGGAACCAGAGAGTTTGGAAGTGGGGGAGAAACGCAACGAAGCCCAAGGCTCGGATTCGAACGGGCGCGTCCTCGGTGTCGCGGACGTGCTCACGCTCGAGGAAATCGCAAACCTTGCAGCGGAGGAGGGCCAGCCCGCCGAAACGCTGATGAACGTCGTAGCCTTGATTGCCAAACGCTTTGATACGGACGTTTGTTCCGCGTACCTGCTGGAGCCGGATCGCGCCAATCTGGTGTTGGCTGCCACCGTCGGTCTCCGGCGAGAGTGTATTGGCCAGCTGCGGATGGCTATCCATGAAGGTTTGGCTGGCCTGGTGGCGGAACAGGTCCGCCCGGTGGCGGTGGAGCAAGCCCACACTCACCCACGTTTCAAATACTTTCCGGAAGCCGGCGAAGATGAGTACCAGTCTTTCCTGGGGGTTCCACTCATTGACCGCAGAGTTCTACAGGGTGTGCTGGTCGTTCAAACTATGGAGCCTCGAGTTTTCCGCGAGGATGAAATTCAGATGCTCACTGAGGCGGCGGCCCAGGTAGCACCCGTGGTCAGCGAAGCCCGTACGCTGGATCGCTTCATCGCTCCAGCCCAAGAACGGCTTTGGGGTCTGGCTCGTAATCTCTGGTGGAGCTGGGATCATGACACGGCAAGCTTGTTCCGCGATTTGGATCCAGTGCGATGGGGACAGCTGAATCAGAATCCGGTTTCGTTGCTCGCGGAACTCCCGCTGTCGAAACTGGAAAGTCGCGCCGCGGAATTGGTGCTGCACAGCCGGATCAACTATGCCTACCGCCGGTTGCAGGAGTATCTGCACGCAGATCGTACCTGGGGAACAAGATACGCCGGCGTCTTGCGGCCTCGTCCCGTAGCCTATTTTTCGGCTGAGTTCGGCATCCACGAATCGCTTCCGGTGTATTCCGGAGGACTGGGCGTCCTGGCCGGCGACCATATCAAGAGTGCTTCCGATCTGGCTATTCCGCTCGTCGGTATCGGATTATTTTACGGCCAAGGATATTTTCGCCAGCGATTGAATCGGGACGGATGGCAGCAGGAAGAATATCTGGAGACCGACGTCAATCAGCTCCCTCTGCAGGCCGCGATCGGTAAGAATGGGCGACCCGTAGAAGTGGAAATCGAAACCCGCAATGGTTCGATTCATGCCAAAGTCTGGCGGGTGGCGGTGGGACGCTGCGATCTTTTCCTGCTCGATTCCGATATAGAAGGCAATGCCGCCGACGACCGCACCCTCACTTCTCGCCTCTATGGTGGAGATGCACGGACTCGAATCCGGCAGGAATTATTGCTTGGCGTCGGAGGTTTCCGCGCCCTCAAAGCCATGGGCATTACTCCTGGAGTTCTTCACTTGAATGAGGGGCACAGCGGATTTGCAGTGCTGGAAGCGCTTCATTCCCGGATGCAAGAGGAAGGCATTGCATTCGACAGCGCGGTACCACGCGTTTCGCGGGAAGTGATCTTCACTACTCACACCCCTGTGCCCGCCGGGCATGATCGCTTCGATGCCGATCTACTTGAAGAGCATCTTGGACCTCTGCGCGAGAAAATGGGGCTTTCTCAGGAGAGCCTGATGGGATTAGGACGCGAGAAGCCAAGCGACCAGCAGGAGACATTTTGTATGACGGTACTGGGGCTGAGACTTTCGCGCCGGGCTAATGCGGTTTCCGCGCTGCACGGTGAAGTCTCCCGGGCGATGTGGACGGGGCTTTGTCCCGGCAAGCCCGAAGACGAAGTGCCCATCGGTCATATCACCAACGGAGTTCACGTCCCCTCATGGCTGGCTCCGCAGATGTACCGGCTGTACGACCGGCATCTAGGTACCAATTGGCACGAGCACAGCAGCGAGGCTCGCATCTGGGAAGGTATTGAGGACGTAGACGACGGCGAACTTTGGGAGACGCACCTCAGCCTGAAGTCGCGCCTGCTCGAATTTGTGCGGCGTCGCGCCGTCGAGCAGGCCAAGCGTCGTGGCGAATCTCTGGAGGCTTTGCAGAGACTCACCAGAGTACTCAGTCCGGACGCGCTGACCATCGGATTTGCCCGCCGGTTTGCGACTTACAAGCGAGCCAACTTGGTGCTGCGGGATATCGAGAGTTTGGCATTGATGGTGAACGATCCCAAACGCCCGGTGCAGTTCGTTTTCGCGGGGAAGGCGCATCCTAACGATGAGCCGGGAAAACGACTGTTGCAGCAGATTGCAAAGTTGATGCGCGATCCTCTGTTCGCCGATAAGTTCGTCTTTGTCGAGGATTATGACATTAACGTGGGACGTTACCTCGTGCAGGGGGTCGATGTCTGGCTGAACAACCCGCGGCGTCCCCTGGAGGCATCCGGTACAAGCGGTCAGAAGGTAGTTTTGAACGGCGGACTGAACCTCTCTGTTCTCGATGGCTGGTGGGCTGAGGCCTACGATGGCATGAATGGATTCGCCATCGGGACTGGCAGAACGCACGCCGACATGAACGTACATGACACACGCGACGGAGAGGACTTGCATCGCGCACTGCGGGAGGAAGTAATTCCGCTGTACTACCAGCGTGACCGCGACGGTCTGCCGCGAGGCTGGATCAAACGCATGAAGCGAACCATTCGCACGCTGGGATGGCGCTTCAACGCCGATCGCATGGTTATGGATTACGCGCTCAAGTGCTACGTTCCCGCCGCCGGGGGGACCTCCAGCGATATGAGATCGGCGTGGTAATGCCGATGCGCATGCGCATGCGCAGGTGCATGGATTTCTGCGGGGGCATGGCGAGTTGGCGGTTACTCGTCCCAAGAGAGCTCGCACGATCGGGACAAACGTACGCAGCCGGGGCACTTTGAGACCGCACCGGGCTCTCGTTGCTAAGTCAATGGCTACAGGTGAACCGTCCCGCTCGCGAAGCGAGTGGCTTACTGAATGTCTAACATTGGGGAGGGCTGGGTAACGCCTAAGACAGCGGAATTGTATAGGACTTTGTATCCGGTCACGAACTTCCTCAGAATTGTTACGAAAGCCGAACTTCCCTCATCACGTCTAACGTATAAGTCTCACCAATGCTTGCTGGTGCGGCGAATCTCCAGATAGAGCATTTAGAACTGCAGCGGAGCTTGCGGATCCGCCGGGTTACAAAATCCGAACCTAAGAGTGGCAAGACGAGTGGCAAGACCGATCGAATACAAGGCAAGCGGGATACGACGCCACACAGTTTCCGGAGTCGGTGGCAGGGGCTCACGTCCAGGGTGCGTCTATGAGTAGGCTATTCCGCAAGGAAGGCACCCGCAGATCGATGGATCCTAATGAATCCCTGCAGCTTCAGCTTTTCTGCCACCAGCGTGATGGACTCGCGCAGCAGATAGGAGTCCGATTCCCGCTGCAGTGATACATAATTGCCCTCCGCTTGAACTGCAACCACCAATCATACCGACTGGTTACGGTACGGCTAGCTGGCACGGCTGCGGAGGGGGTACTGCGAGGATTCATTACTGGCGAAGACTGCACGAGCAGAATTTTCTATGGGGTAGAGGATGTTCGGGCAGAAAGAGAAGAGTTTGGCTGCCCCCCAGGGATTCGAACCCCGATAGCCTGCTCCAGAGGCAGGTGTCCTAGCCGTTGAACGAGGGGGCAGTGTCGATCGCGCACTATGATTCTATGGTTTGAGAAGGAGCGCGGTCAACAATCCTGGCACTCTAACTTTTCCCCGCTGCAGGGATAGAATTGGCATCGTGGGCAGCAAAGAGGAACCCAATGTCAACCGCTTTTGAAAACGTCTCCACGCCCGCCAACGAATATGCCGAGATCGCTCGCCGACCACTGGAAGCGGGCCGATGCGCGCTACTCGTGGTGGATATTCAGGAAAAGTTGCTGCCACCGATTTTTCAGAAGGAACAACTGGTGCGCAATGCGAAGTTATTGATACGGATGGGGAGTGTGCTTAAGATTCCCGCGATTGTCAGCACACAGTACGCGAAGGGACTGGGCGGGACTGTGCCGGAGGTTGCTTCCCTGCTGCCGGAAACGGAAGCGATCGATAAGACTTTATTTTCCTGCTTCGGGAGCGAGGTTTTTTGCACGCTGCTCAAAAGACTCCCGGGAAGCCGCAACACGTTACTTTTATGCGGCATGGAAAGCCATATCTGCGTGATGCAAACCGCGCTGGCGGCGCTGCGGGATGGCTATCTGGTGCATGTCGCATCAGACGCGGTGAGTTCGCGAAGCGAATGGAATTGGAAAATTGGTCTCGACCGGATGCGCGCAGCGGGCGCGGTGATTTCGTCGACTGAAATGATGATCTATGAGTTGATGCGCTCTTCCGCGTCTGAGGCGTTTAAAGAAATGCTGCCGCATTTGAAGGGATAACTAGGATCAGTCTTCGGATTGTCATCCCGAACGCAGCGGGGACCTTGTGTTTGCCTGCACTTCTGCCGCTATGGGGAAAAACCCAAGGTGCCCTGCTGCCCTCGGGATGA
>DATNKA010000508.1:0-4198 GCA_035603655.1 Candidatus Acidiferrales bacterium
ACTAGGTCAAGGCCTTCACTACAATGAGAGCCTGCTGGGTTTCTATGTTCAGGATGCTTACAACATTCGAAAGAACCTCACTCTGAACCTCGGCTTGCGCTACGACTACGAAACATTGCTGCACAACACAAAGAATTGGGCTCCCCGGGTTGGGCTTGCTTGGGATCCATTCGACAACGGTAAGACGGTGGTACGCGCGTCGTTCGGACTGTTCTACTCTACGATCGAATCCTCGCTGATCAACCGCGAATCGGCCATGGGCCCCGACGGGGACGTGACCCTAGATTTGCAACAAGGCGACCCGCTGTTCCCAAGTTTCCCGAATCGGTTCTCCTCGATACCAAACGGCGGCAGCTTTATTAAGGACAGCGTCTTCATCCCCATTGTGCGCGGGCTGAGCTCTACCGATTTTCCTTTATCTGTGGGCAACAAGTTTGGCTTCCTGCGAAAAACCCCTTACACGGAACAGGCTGACGTCGGTGTTCAACGACAAGTCGCAAAAGACATTTCCTTGAGCATTGATTACATACATGTTCATGGTGTGCAGTTGCTCCGTACGGAGGACCAAAATCCACCGCCGTTCATCGAACTCAGTCCCACGTCTACACGAACCTTGGCACAAGCCGATGCGGAGCGCCCGTTTGGTGTGCCCTCGGTTATTCCTGGGCCACTCGGCATTCAATTTGGAGGGTACCGAGAATTGTTTCTTCAGGCATCGGGCGATCAGAGTTTTTACGACGCTCTTCAGATCGTCCTCGCCAAGCGATTTAGCAAGCATTTCAGCTTACAGGCGAATTACACATATTCACATTCGATCAGCGATTCAGACAACTTCCGCACATTCTCTTCTATGCATCTCGATCCCACAGACTATCGCCTGGATCGTGGAAATTCGAGCCAAAACACGCCGCACAATTTCACTCTCTTTGGAGTCTATGAACTCCCGTTGGGTATTCGATTCGGAGGAATCTTTACCGCGTTTTCCGGACTCCCCTACTCAGGCCTGGTGGGATTCGATGCCGGCGGCTATGGCAACGACGGTTCCCTTGTGGAAAGGCCGGGCCTGCTGGGCAGAGATACATTCGCGAATCCAAGAACCGTGAATCTCGATAGCAGCCTCGCAAAGTCATTCAAATTCCGAGAGAGTCAGCGAATCGAGCTCCGCGGCGATATGTTCAATTCCTTCAATAAGGTGAACGTTCAGGCCGTAAACAACGTCATCGGCTTGGACGCTTCCAGTCCCACGACGGGATTCGGCCAACCAGTGCAGATTGCCAATGGGCGACAGTTCCAATTCTCGCTTACATACAATTTCTAACTGCCGGCCACAACCACCCGGGCGGCGCAAGGACTGATGTAATGCTAGGCCGGCCCTTGCGCTGCTCTGCTCCTTTGGTTGCTGGCGGTAGGGCGCGGCCTTTACTGCGTTGGCGCGCCTGCCGCGATTTGGACGATTGATTTTGCAGGTCTAGGAGGCGTTATGAGAAAGCGCGGTTCGCTGGTGGTGTTTTTTTGTGCCGTCCTGCTGGGAATAACGTCCACGGCGAATGCTCAAAATAAATCCGCGATTGCGATCGAGCACGTTACCGTAATCGATGGCACCGGGCGTCCTGCGATTCCCGATGCCACGGTGATCATCGAAGGCGATCGCATTACCCGTGTCTCCCGCACCGAAATTCCGATCCCCGCCGGCGCGCAGCGAATCGACGGCCGCGGCAAGTATTTAATTCCGGGAATGATGGATGTGCACATCCATCTTCACGGCGGATTTACGAAGCCGCCGGACGAGCGCGCGGGCATTCGTGCATTGCAGAGCTACTTGTATTGCGGCGTAACGACTGTCCTGGATGTTGGCAACAATCCGGATTTCATCTTTGGTCTCCGCGATAAGGAACGCAACGGAGAGATTGTCTCCACGCGATTGCTAGCTGCGGGCGGCATCGTCACCTATCCGGGCAGCCATGGTTCCGATCCGAACATGTCCACGAACGTGGATTCCTGGCCGCAGGCGGTCCCCGCGTTGGATAAGGCGCTTGCGTACCATCCGGACTTTTTGAAGCTTACCTATGAAGAAGAAGGTTGGGGAACGCGACCGTTGATTCCCCTGCTGCCCGTGCCTCTGATGCAACACATCATCGAGTATTACAACGACCACGGCGTTCGCTCGACGGTGCACGTGTCGAACGAGATTCGCGCGCGCGAGGCGATATTTGTCGGCGTGGACACGCTCGCTCATCCGGATATTCAGGCTCCCATCAGCGATAGATTTGTCAAGTTGATGGCTGCAAGACAAACTCCGTTTGCTTCGACGCTTACGATCGGCGAAGGCTATAGCCGCCTCGCTGATCATCCCGAATTTCTGGACCAGCCGCTCTATCAGGCGGTGCTTGAGCCAGAGGAAATTCAAAGACTCAAGACCACAGAACACGACAAGCAAGTGAGAAATCGCTGGGCGAAATGGATGGCGATCATGACTCCGGTGGCGCAGGAAAACATACACAAGATCGATACGGCGGGCGGAATCGTGGCGCTTGGAACGGACCAGTCCATTGGGCCTGCCGTGCACCGCGAACTCGAGCTGCTGGTTGGCGGCGGCATTTCCCCCATGGATGCCATCCGCATCGCTACTTTGAATTCGGCGCGCTTCCTGGGAAAAGATCGCGACCTGGGATCCGTAGAGGAAGGCAAGATTGCGGATTTGGTGCTGCTCAGCGCCGATCCCTTGGCGGATATCAACAACACCAAGAAGATCGGTTCGGTTTTCAAGGCGGGACAGCTTATCGACCGTTCGAAACTCGACTTGCCTGTGAATCGCAAAGCGGCGGCCGACGACGTTGCGCCGATGCTCATGTACCCGATCGAAAACGCTTTGGAATAAGGAGAGCCCCGTGAGGACGCTACGCGCACTCGCAATCCTGATTGCCGTTTGTCTATTTGCATCCCGATCACCGGGGCAGAATCAGACGAAGGCTTTCACGCCGCAGGACATGTTGAACATCGTCGAGTTTATTCCTGGAAGCGAGCCTGTTCTCTCGCCCGACGGCGCTCGGGTCGCTTATGGCACCAAAGATCCTTCGCTCGAGTCGAATATTCTCTCTGAACATCCCGACGGGTTTCTTTGGGTGGCAAAGATCGGAGAGAAGCCGATTCGGATTGCTGATGGCGATTACGGCGACACACCGGTCTGGTCACCCAATGGACACGACCTCGCTTTTATTCGCACCAGCAAAGGCCGCAGCCAACTTTGCGTCTGGAACGCCGCGTCGGGGAAAGTGAAGGAACTCGGCGAGTCTTTTCCAAAGGACAACAGTTTGTGGCGCACTCAGGCGCTTGCTCCCGTGTGGAATCTGAATGGCGATACGATAGTGTTTGCGTCCGTGGTGCCGGCGCCGCCTGCGACTGATCCGGAAACGCAGTACGTCAAGGGCACCGATTCGGTGATGCCGGGGGACTTGCCGTTCCTCGATTTGCGTACCTGGACTCTTTTCGCCGTGAATGTTTCGACGAACAAGAGCCGCGCGCTGACGCCGCAGCCTGTGCCGGTGCTTCGATTCTCTCTTTCGCATGATGGCAGCCGCGTGCTTTATCGCGCGATTGTTCCTGAAACTCAGAATCTCTTTCGCCACGAGAAGTTCCAAGAATGGATCGTGCCAGCGGATGGCAGTCAGGCGCCTCAGGCTCTGCTGCAGGGGAACAGCCCGTCCTGGATGGTATTTTCGGCGGATGGCAGATCGTTGCTCTACCCTGAGAAGGGCACGCTACATTCGATGGATGTTTTGGGCGGGAACGATAAAGTTGTCGTGGAGAATTTCCCCACGCAATCACGCGACCCGCAAGTGAGTTCTGCCGGTTGGCTGGCGGTGATCGCTGCCCGAGCCGGCACCGCGCCGGCCGACACGAAGATGTATACGATCATCGAGCCAACCTGGGACGTTTTGGTGGTGAAGCCTGGGCAAGCGGCTCCGCCGGCGTTGACGGGATCGGAGAAGGAAACGCAGAACGGTGAATTGGCTTGGAGCGCGGACGGTAAAATATTGTTCTATCGCTCCGACGACGAGCAGACTTTCCGCGAAACCCTTCATCACTGACAGGCTGACAGCGGAACGAGCAGCGCAATTTATTCCGCGGATCGCTCGATCTATGCGCTGAACGCTTCGCGCGATGGATCAGTGCTCGCGTTTACCGCGCAAAGCGCTAC
>DATNKA010000509.1:0-17575 GCA_035603655.1 Candidatus Acidiferrales bacterium
TTTGCTCCACGTTGTCCAGCACATGTCCCTGGGCGACGAACAGATCTTTCCAACCGTCATTGTCGAAATCTTCCAAGCCCACTCCCCAGCCGGAACTGCCACTCGACAGTGCACCCAAGCCGGCTTCGAGGCTGCGATAACTGAACGAACCATCCCCATCGTTGTGATACACGCCGTAAATCTCGCGCGGCAACTCGGTTACGATCACATCCGGACGACCGTCGTTGTCATAGTCCTGAAATACCACACCCATGCCCGAAAGGCGCCGTCCATCCTGGGAAAGAGCTGCGCCGGCTTCAAGGCCTGACTCCGTAAAAGTGCCATTGCCGTTGTTGTGAAAAAGATATTGCTGCATCCCATCGTTGGCCACAAAAACGTCGGTAAATCCATCGCCATCGTAGTCAGCGAAGGCTACGCCCAGAGCGCGGCCTTTTTTCGCGGCGATGCCAGAGCGTTGGCTGACGTCCGTAAAAGTTCCATCGCCATTGTTGTGATAGAGAATGCTGGTGGTGGCAGGAAATTCTTCCGGCGGACAATAGGTGTGGTAGTTCCCGCCGCAATCCTTATTGTGTTTCGTGTCCCAGTCCATGTAGCGGGTTACAAAAAGATCGAGCTTCCCGTCGTTATCGTAATCCAAAAATCCGGCGGAAACCGACCATCCGCCCGCCGCGACGCCCGCTTTGGCCGTCACATCCGTGAAGGTACCGTCGCCGTTATTGTGATACAGAATATTTTTTCCGTAACTGGTGACATAGAGATCGGGATAGCCATCGTTATCGTAGTCGCCGACAGCTACACCCATGCCATAGTTTCCGTCGCCGGCGTTCGCCAGGCCGGCCTGCTCGGTTACGTCGGTGAAGGTTCCGTCTTTATTTTGCCGGTACAGGCGATTCCAGTAGCGCGGGTCGTGACGCTCGAAGTTTTCTGGCGTTCGCATCGGGCTGCTGACGTGCCCGCCATTCACCAAGAAGATGTCCAATAAGCCGTCATTGTTGTAGTCGAGGAGAGCCACTCCCCCGGGCATAGTTTCAATCAGATATTTCTGCGGAGTGGGCGAATTCTGCAGCGTGAAATCCAAGCCAGGAGGCGGGTGGACATCGAAAATTGGCGCAGCAAGAGTCGTCGCCCATAACTCCAAGGCGAAGACGCAGCATACGCGAAACAAGTTGTTACTCAACCGAGATTTCCTTCAGGCGCACAGCATATCGCGAGGGAGGTGTAGTGTGCACCCTCCCGCTCGATGTTTCTCCAGCCATGGGGACGGCAGCAGTTCTGTTCGACCGTCGAAACCGAAGATGAATTTTACGCCCGCCGCCGAGTCGATTCCCGCTCCACAAGTTTAGGCGGAATCAGTATCTTTTGCGGTCTCATCGGGGACTTTAATCCAATTCTCGCCATCAGAAGCTCAGCCGCTAGCACTCCTATCTGGCAGGTGCCCTGGTCGATGGTGGTCAGCGGAACCGACAACGCATCGGAGTAGCGAACATTGCCGGCACCTACGACGGCAATATCCTGAGGCATCTTCAGGCCAGCCTCCAGGATGGCCTTCATGGCGCCGATTGCTACCGGGTCGTTGTAACAGAAAACTCCGTCCGGGAGCGGGCGCAGCTCCAGCAGCCGACGCATCCCCTGGTATCCGCTGTGGTCTCCATGGCCGGCAAAAACGATGTACTCCGAATGCGAACGGAAAGCGGCCAACGCCAGCGCCTGGTTGTAGCCTTCCAGACGTTCCGCAGCGATTCGGACTTCGGGACCGCGGAGGTGCCCAATTCGACAACAGCCTTTTGCGATCAGATGCTCCGTCGCCAATCTGCCGATAGCACGGTTGTCGGCTCCCACAAAGCAAGCCCGCAGACCTGCGATCGGACGGTCAATCAGAATAAAAGGAATATTCCGGCGATGCATCCGCTTGAAGACATCCAGACGGCGCGGCGGTTGCGAGGAAGCGATGATTAATCCGTCTACTTGGCGGGCTAAGAGAGAGTCTATCTCGCTGGCCTCCATTGCGGGATCTTCCTCGAACGATGAGATCACAATGTGATAATCGTGCGGCCGGACGGTCTGCGCCACAGCCCGCGCGATCTCTGCAAAGAATGGGTGCGCGAATTCCGGCAGCAGTACCCCAATCGTGTAGGTGCGGCGCGTGACCAGGCTGCGCGCCACCCAGTTCATTTGATAGTTCAATTGCTGAGCGCGGCGCAGCACTCGCTTGCGCGTAGCCTCGCTGATCCGCCCCTGGTTGCGCAGAACTTTCGATACGGTCACCACCGAAACATTCAGGTCCTTAGCGATGTCCTGCATGGTGGCGGGCATGAGGGGGAAGCATAGCACCTGTTCCAGGGTTAACGATAATTCAAATGCATATAATCCATTTTCTACTTGACAACGGTCGCGCTCGTAGACCAGAATCCGGCCACTGTAATTTCGACTAACGTTTGGGGAAATTCCTGTACCGGAAAGAGTCATCTATGCCCAGTCGCATACTCTGGAGTCTGCTGCTCTCGATCGGCATCCTTGTTTCCACCTCGCTCTCGCTCTTCGGCCAAAACACCTATGGCTCGATCGCTGGCGCAGTCACCGACACCTCCGGAGCCACGGTTGCGGACGCGAATGTAACCCTGACCAACCTGGGCACACAGGAAAAGCGCACCCAGTCCAGCGGATCGGACGGGCTCTTCACGTTTGTGAACCTGTTCCCCGGCCAGTACCGGATCGACGTGG
This sequence comes from Candidatus Acidiferrales bacterium, assembly GCA_035603655.1. Taxonomy (GTDB): domain Bacteria; phylum Acidobacteriota; class Terriglobia; order Terriglobales; family Acidobacteriaceae; genus Sulfotelmatobacter. The sequence goes on from DATNKA010000509.1 coordinate 2,722, forward strand.
AAAAGCAGGGCTTTAAGCACTTCGTGCGCGCCGATGTTGCGGTCGATGTGCAGCAGAGCACGCGTGTCGATGCCGCGCTCCAGGTCGGCGAAGTGAGTCAGGTCGTCGAGGTCACTTCGGCCACGCCCTTGCTGCAGACTGAGAGTTCCTCGCTGGGCACGGTGGTCGACCAACGCGAGGCCAACGAGCTGCCTCTGAACGGCCGCAACATCTTCAACCTGACCACGATTACTCCGTCCGTGATTCCGCAAGGCAGTACGGAAGGCAACGTGGTTGGCAAGAATCCATTCGATTTCGCCAACTATCAGATCGGTGGCGCTTTCGCGAATGAAGGGGCAGAGTACCTGGATGGTCAACCCCTGAACATCGGCTACATCAATCTGCCTTTCCTGGTTCCGACCCAGGACTCGATCTCAGAGTTCAAGGTTCAGGACAACAACCTCGGCCCCGAGTGGGGCAAGTTCGCCGGCGGCGTCATCAACATGAGCACCAAGTCGGGAACCAACACTTGGCATGGCGAAGGCTATGAATACCTGCGAAATAAAGTTTTGAATACCAACGAGTTCTTTAACAAGGAGTCCGAAGTAAACGCGGGCCTGCCAAATAAGCCCGTGCCATTCACGCAGAACCAGTTTGGCGGCGCTGGGGGCGGAGCGCTTGTGAAGAACCGGACCTTCGTTTTCGGCAGCTATGAGGGCTTCCGGCTTCGGACGGGCACACCATTCAACACTACGGTCCCAACCCTCAGCGAACGCCAAGGAGACTTCTCAGATTTATGCGCCAGCTTCAGCGCGACTGGAGTTTGCCAGGATGGCGGTGGCACCATCCACCAGATATACAACCCACTTACGGCAACATCGCTGACCTCGACGCGCTCGCCGTTTCCCTTCAACTGCATCGCAGATCTCACCACGTACTGCCAGACGCACGCCCCGAGCGTGGGCAATCTCATCAACCCCACCTCGGCTTATCTGCTGAACAAGCTGATTGCAGATCCGACGACCGGAGGTACGCTGCTTAACTTTCTTAAGGACGCGAGCACGGGCGGCGATACGGACGAATATGTGGCCCGCGCCGATCAAACCATCAGCAGCAGGCAGACTCTTTTCGGCCGCTTCACCTATTGGAAGCTGCTCAGCCTGTCGCAGGATCCGTTTGGCACCGGACTTTGCAAGGACCGTTGCGCGGAAAACACACGGAGCAAGAGCGTAGCCATCGGTTATAACTTCGCAATCAGCTCCAACACAATTTTCAATCTTAACGCCAGCATCAGCCGATTCCACTATCTGCGAGCCCCAGTCAATGACGGCTTCGATGTGACCCAGGAGGGCTGGCCCGCCGCCTATAACGCTCTAGTGCCGAGTATCGAGCGCACACCGTTGACACCCTGCTTCGCCCAGAATGATTCCCTGGTTGGTTGCAGCCAGGGGCAAAGCTCTATTGACGATCTCAATACGCAGTTCAACGTTTCCCCGCAGTTAACGATGATCCGGGGGCACCACAATCTGGTTGCTGGTCTCCAACTCGAAGAGGGCTACGACAACTACCTGCAGACCAATACTGGCGGCGGGCTGATTTCGTTCGCCGGGTCTTGGACTTCAGCCGTACCGGGTACGGTGGGCAACGGCAATGGCAACGGTAACGGCGAAGATTTCGCTGACTTCCTCCTGGGCTACGGCAACGGAGTAGGCGCCGCATTCGGCAACCAGACGACCGGTTCTCTGGTCATTTCGGGGCCGATTTCCGGCAAGCAAACCTACCGCGCTTTTTACTTCGGAGATACCTGGCACGCAACTCCTAAGCTGACTTTGAACCTGGGCGTCCGTTACGAACTGCAAGGGCCATGGTCGGAGCGCTACGACAAGATGAGTTACTTCAATCCGTCCGTCACGAATGCTTCGGTCACAGGTTGCGGTGGCGCACCCGGAACCTCTTGTCCAGGCGATGTTTTCCTGGTCGGGACCGGCGCCAACCACAGCAGAAACAATTTGCCACTCTCTTATAAGGAAGTCCTGCCGCGACTTGGATTCGCATACGCGGTCGATTCGAAGACGGTGGTTCGTGGCGGCTACGGTATTTTCTTCATTCCCAATTACGTGTCGTTCAACGCCAACCCCTACAACGACATTCTTAACAGCGCTACCTCGAATTTCTACAACACTGACGACCACGGGGTCTCCCCCGCTGCCACGCTCAACCAAAATACCTGTGCTGAGCCCACGCCCGGCGGTGGCACGCTCGTGTGTACCGGCGCAGGACCATTTAATCAGGGCCAATATGGGCCAACCGGGCAGCCTGTGGCCGGCGCGGGTGCGAACGTGATTACAGCAGTCGCTGGCCGCAACCCGCAGCCGAATGTCTCTCAGTACGCCTTAACGCAGAACAACTTCTCCGATACCGGCTACACCGTGCAAAAGTACGGATATCTTGAGCAGTATAACTTCGACGTCCAACGTCAATTGCCCGGCGGGTTCTTCGCCGATGTTGCCTTTGCCGGTTCGCACGGCGTGCATCTGGAGCAATCGAACACCAACATCAACCAGATTCCGGACAGCTTCATTTTCGGTGCGGCGAGTCAATACGCCACTGGCGGCGCATCGGCCGTAACCATTAACCAGCCCTTCACGGGTGCCTACCCCTTCAGCCAGAACCTTCCTGGCGGCCTTGGACCGGGAAATTTGATCAACGGCCAATTGGACCGCCCGTACCCGCAGTATTCCGGGCTCAACCTGAACGCTTTCGGCTGCTGCGAAAGCAACTACAACGCTCTGCAGGCCACTGTAACCCGGAGATTCCAGAGCGGCGGAACCATTCTGGTTTCCTATACCAACTCCAAACTAATGTCGAATACCGACACGCTGAACTCATGGTTGGAAGGTGGAACTACCGGAGGCGTGGGAGCGGTGCAGGACTGGAACAACCTCGCGGGAGAACGATCGCTCTCCTCGCAAGATATTCCCCAGCGCCTGGTGGCCAGTTACGTGCTTGATCTGCCCTTTGGACACGGCAAGAAGTTCCTTTCCGGTATGAGTGGGGTCGGTAACGCTGTAGTATCCGGTTGGGGCTTCGATGGCATTACTACCTTCCAGCGGGGTTTCCCCGTCAAGGTAACTTGGGGTGGCGGTGACGCTCTCACCAACGCAGGCTTGGGTGTCGGTACTCTTCGACCCGACTATATTGCCGGATGCGACAAGAACCGAGGCGGAAGCTCCCTCTCCAGAGTCAACGAATGGTTCAACACGGCCTGCTTTACGGCGCCCAGCGGAAACGATGGCAGCATCAGCGTTCCGAACAATCCCTGGAGCTTCGGTAATGAGCCCCGCGTCGACGCTACCCTTCGCCAGCAAGGCGTGGTTAATTTCGACTTTGCGGTCTTCAAACGGACTTCGATCATGGAGAGGCTGAATGTCGAGTTCCGCGCCGAGTTCTTCGACCTCTTCAATCACCCCCAGTTCGGACCGCCGAACAATACTGCAACCAGCCCGACCTTTGGCGTAGTAACCAACACGGTGAACAGCACCTTCCGGATTGTCCAATTCGGAATGAAGTTCATTTTCTAAGCTAGAACAGCAAGTCTACGGGCGGGAAAGTCAAACTTTCCCGCCCATTGTTTTGTTCCTCAGAGCAATTACGGTTTCCTCGCCGGCAGGTCGGAGGTCGGAGGTCCGTCTGCTTAGCCGACACTGGCATCATCGGTTTAGAATAGGGCTATGCAGCCGGACAGCAACATTGCCATAACTGACGACGCCGTCACCATCTCTCCAGGTTCGCGGTTTCGAGCCGCCATGATCCTGGCCATCGTCGCGGACGCGTTTCAGCTCCTGGTTTTTCCATTTTTCGTCGAAGGCGCTTTGTCGCCTGCTGACGACGTGCTCGATTTCGGTGTCGGAGCCCTGATGATTCACCTGCTCGGCTGGCACTGGGAATTTCTGCCATCGTTTTTTGCCAAGCTCCTGCCTGGTGTCGATCTTGTTCCTTTCTGGACGATAGCCGTGGCGAATGTCTACAGGAAGTCGAAGCAGATTGCAGTCACTGCCGAAAAAAATCGCCAGGAGCAGCCGGCACTGAGAGATCCCAATAGCCAGTAAGTCGCGTTGACATCTCTCCGCCAAGAAATCGGTTATGAGTTTTTCCGCAGCCCTTCGGCGTGACCTGGCGGAGCGTGCCCAGAAATACGCCGCGGCACAGGGACTGCCGCACTCCATTAGCTACGGCGAACCCGCGATCCCTTGCTTTGGACCAGATGAAGGCGGCCTGCGACACGGGAATTTCCTGCCGGAAAGCTACAGGGCGATTCGGAGGAATCCGGCGTGGAATCTGCGCTTGGCGAAAGTTCACACCCAAGGCCGGCGATGCCTGCCCACTACGGACCGAGGGCGCTGGAGGGAACTCGATTCGTGCACAAGCTCGGACGCTCTGCTGATGAATATCTTCTGCCATCCTCGGGTGCTGCGAGACGGGAAGGTGGCCGCGCTCGTAGGGGCTGAACCCCGCAGTCATGCGTCCTTTGGACACAAAGCGCGCATTCCTCTTGTGAACGGTAGACTTGATCGCACCGAGGTTGATCTGCGACTGGGCGACGTGCTGATCGAGGCCAAACTCACGGAGAATGATTTTCAGAGCGCCGGCAAAGAGGTACTGCTGACGTATCGCGATTTTCCGGAGGTGTTCGACTGGCAGCAATTGCCGCAGTCGGCAACTTACTATCTCTGCTATCAACTCCTGAGAAACGTGCTCGCGGCGTATGCACTGGCATGCTCGTTCTGCGTTCTCATCGATGCCCGCAGGCCTGATCTAAGGGATGCATGGTATGCAGTTATGCGGTGCGTGAAACCAGTTGAACTGCGGACGAAGTTAAGAATTGCGACGTGGCAGGAAGTATCACAAACGGTGTCACCGAAAGTTCAAGCCTTCCTGGAAGCGAAGTACGGTATCGGAACTTGAGCGAAAGATTCCCGGACTCTTAGTTAGTTAGCCGATCAACCGGCGTCAACCTTCATCTCGACGACGCGCCCGAATTCTAAGTCCACGGTGCTCTGCAGAATAGGCTAGCGGGCGCTCGCAGCCGACGTCGAGGTCGACGCCGCAATCTTCACCGAATCAGGCTGCGTCCATAACGCCCTTCCACTATTCAACTCCAGGCGATTCATTGTAACCGTCAGCCTCTGATGGTCCACTTCGACGAGGAGGTAATGGTAGTTCACGGTTTTGCTCTGAAAAGGGTCGGCGGGGTCGCGTTCGATGGGATAGGCGTGAGCTGCGCCTCCGCCGGAAACAAAGTAGGTTACGCCGCCGTGCTCGTGGCGCTCATAGTTGTGCACGTGCCCGGAGAACACCACGAAACGGGCGCGGGTGTGGGGTTGGCGGTCTTCGAGCATTTTGGCGAGCCTCAGCTCTGTGGGTCGCGCAGAGTGCCCTCCGCCAAACGTCTTGGCGTCCGAGGAGCTGGTGTAAGGTGGATGGTGAAACATCAGGAAGACGAAGTCGACATCCGACGGAATGTTGTCCAGTTTGCCGGCGAGCCACTGTCCCTGCAGTCCCCCGATCTCCTCGAGAGCACTGTCGAGCACCAGCACCAACGTATTCGCCACTCTTACTGAGTAATAGCGGCTGTTGTTCAGGTCAGGGAAGCGCTGAAAATAATTACCCAGGGCGATCTTTTCGTCACCGTGCAGATCATGATTGCCGAGCGCCGGATAAACCGGAATTTTCTTGTCGCGCCAGATGCTGGTCTCGTCGTCCCAAACCCTCCAGTCGTTCGCGTCATAACCGTTATAGACAATGTCGCCGGTGAAACAGATAAAGGCGGGATTAACCTCGGCGATGGCTTTTACCAGAGCCTGACGTACCGGGGGATTTGCCGCGTCCGCATCTGTTGGATCATGAAACCGTGTATCGCCGTAGGCCACAAAGCGAAACGGAACACTTGCCTTGAGTTGTAAATCAACAGGTGAAAACGCAGTTGGCTTCTTCGTGCATTCGGTGAGCCCAAGCAGCGTTACCAGGAGACAGAGGAGCGGCAACGTAAGCACGAAAAATCGGCGTTGTGAATACATAAAGTAATGTTACGCTCGGACGTCAGGTACCTCTACTTTCCCACTACCAATACTTCGAACTGTCCAGACTCGGCCGTGGACAGAAAGAGCCGATGGGTCTTCGGATCGAGAGCCATCGTTTTAGCGCGGGGCAAGGTCTTGACGGTTTCGACCACCGAATATTTATCCGGGCTATCCTGGCGAATCACAGTGATTGTTCCTTCGCCATTTGAGTTAAAGATGAGCCTGGAGGCAGCATCAAAGGCAGTCGCGTCCACATGATCGCCAATCGGCACCGTGGTGATTACCTGACCGGTATCAGCGTTCATCACCGCCATGACTTTGCTGCGGCAACCAATAAACAACCGGCGGTTGGCTGGGTCTATCGCAATGCTGGAGGGCGAAGCGCATGGCGCGGTCGGCCATCGCTGGTCGACCTTGAGCTTGTGGGCGTCGATCTTAAGCACCAGGCTCTCATCTTCCAGATTGTCGTACACGAATCCATTGCCGTCCGCGGCTGCGTACTCAGGACTGCCGCCGAGATCCACCGTGCCCGCGACTTTGCCGGTTGCGGCATCGATCGCGGTCGCGCTGTTGCTGCCACCATTAAAGGCGAACACGCGCGCGGTGGCGGGATCGAAAATAATCGCGTCCGGCTTCTTGCCCGTCGGAACATCGCCAATGGCTTTGAGAGTCTTCAGATCAAAAATGGTGACGTTGGACGACTGCCCGTTGCTGGTAAATCCGCGACCGAGGTCGTGCGCGACGGCGATGCCGTGAACGCCCATAGTTTTCGGAATGTTTCCTACGACGGACTCGGAATCTACGTCAATTACTTCGACTTGCGTCCCGTGAGAGACGTATAAACGGCGCGCCGATTGGTCGACGGCGAGATAGTCCCAACTACCTTCGCCGGGAATCGTGATTTTCTTGGTGATGGAGTAGCCGTCGGAGGGCGCGGGTGCTGCGAATGGCGACCCGCCGAGAATCAGAACAGCCGAGAGACAGAGTGCGCGATTGAACATTCTTTCCACCTCGGCGGAAGTGTATCCATCCTCTCTGAAGTTAGTCTGAAGCCGGAGCGCATCAGTTTAGAACTTGAATCGCAGCATGAGTTGAATTTGTCGCGGCAAGCCGGTGCCAGTATTGGGAGATGCGGCGTTGTCGTTGTTATTGTTGAAATTCACCGTAGTGTCGATCAGACCCAGGCTGCCCGCCGGTTGAAGGATCCACTGATTGGGTATGGGATTCATATTCTGATCGAGCGCCTGAGTGTAGTTGAAGGCCAGGTTACTGCCTTGATTGGGATCGCCGTATTGTGTGTGATTGAAGATGTTGAATACCTGCGCACCAAACTCCATCGACACGCGCTCCGTCAGCTTCGTCTCCTTGGTTAACGCCAAGTCGATCTGCCAGGTATTCAATGCCCGGATCAGCCCGTTCGGCGCATCGCCAAATCGGCTTACAAGACCGCAGGTCGCAACACAATTCCCGCTAGCATCGGCAACTCCCCTCGGATCCAGCGGCGGTGGGGCGAAGGCGGCGGGGTTGATCGGAAGGGTGTGATTCTGCACGCCTCCCGGCAGGAATATTGGGACCCCAGGCATCAGGTCGGGTCTTTGAGTGGTTTGATCGTTGCCGTCCGGCAACTGGTCTGGAGAGATATTCATGACGATGGTGAGGGGATGACCGGTGTGCCACAGGCCGATGCTGCCCAGTTGCCATCCGCCGAAGATCCTGCCTAACACTCCCGAGCTATTCAGGAAAGGTTTCCCCGGGCCAAAAGGCAGTTCGTATACCGCATTTATCGTTACGTTATTTCGAACGTCGAAGACGCTCGGTCCCTTATCGCAGGCCAGGCAATTCACATTTTCCGGGCCGTTCGATTCTCCGCCCCCGACCGATCCGTCGTTAATGGAATGGGACCAGTTGTAGCGGCCCTGGAACGATATGCCGTTCGTGAAGCGCCGCTCTAGGGTCAACTGCAGCGCGTTGTAAGTGCTGGAACCGATGTCGGACTTGTAGTCCACCGACCCGTAGGGGTCTCCTCCGGGATAGTATTGGTCCAGCGCGCGTGTGCAGTTGATGTTTCCGGAAGCGTCCGTTCCATTCGGCGCTGTGATGCAGAAGTTCACGCCTCCACGGGAGAACAGCCGAACCCCCCGCGATCCCAGGTACGCCTCGGAAAACATAAAGTGGGCCGGCAATTCATGATCGATGGTTAATCCCCAAGTCTCGGCGTACAGGTCCCGGCGGCCGTGTCGCTGCAGGGCGCGAGGCTGCTGCGCCGGCAAGACCGCCAGGCTGCTGAGATCAGGGTTCGTCTGCTGATACTGCGGCAACAGCGCCGTCCCCGGCCCGCTCGGATCGAAATTGGCGAATGCCGTGAATCGGTCGCTTTCGAGCCCCGCATTCAGATCGTCGTTCTGGGCCGCACCATGATAAATTCCAAAACCCGACCGAATTACAGTCTTGCCTTTAAAGACGCCCGGCGCCCAGGCAAAACTGACCCGAGGATCGAAGTTCCGGTAGTCGGGATTGTAAAGCGCAGGATTTGCAGGGCACGGCGGAGTATTGATAGGCGTCGGAATCGGCGTGGAGAGGGCATTGCGCCAGGTGGAGGCGGACCCGAAGCAGACTCCGTGAAATTGGGTGACATCGAAGACCGTGGTGCGATTGTCAGCCTCGTGCGCCACGCCATAGTATTCCCAGCGTATTCCGAGGTTCAGAGTCAGGGTGGGAGTCACTTTCCATTCGTCCTGGAAATAGGGCATGTAGAATGTGCGCCGCAGCTTATGGCAACACCAGGTCGAAGTGTAGGAAATTCCGTAAAGATCCCCGCTCTCAAAACCCGGATTAAGCGGGCTGGCCCCGTCGGCAAAGCTAAGCGTATTACCCGCCGTCAGACCCTGATTCAGTCGAACTCGGCGAATTTCCATGCCCGTCTTGAACGTGTTGCGCCCGTGCACAAATGTGAGGTTGTCGACGATGCCGTAAGTGGTGCCCACCTCGTGATCGGTCTGATTGTTGTTAATCCCTACCCAATCATTGGTCTGCACTGAATAGGGTAGGGGTGGGATTTGCGGATTGATAAATGGGGCGCGGTTTATATAAACCTTCACCTCATTCACCAGCCGCGGTGAGAAAGTCTGTTGCACCGCAATGTAATAACCGGCCGGATGATTGATTGTCTGAATCAGGTCGTAGGGAAGAGAGCCGCTCCCATTGGTGCCACTAACCAAACTGATATCCCGATGAGCGCTTCCGTACAACAGAGTTCTGTCGTTGAGCTTGTAATCCATCCGCAGAAGCCAAGTGTCTTCGTGCACGGTGGTCGAAGCCGGGGCGGTGAGCAGATCAGCGTCCGCCAGACCGCTAATGGCTGGGCCTGCGAAAGCTGTGTCGGGGTAAACGTGCAGCGGATTACAACCCCCGATGGAGCCCGTAGACGCGCGCCATGGGTAGGCTTGCAGGATGGAGCACATCTGAGGCGATCCGCCGGGATTTAGATTTACGCCGTCTCCCCCGAGGAGAGTACCTCGTGCAATCGCCGCGGTAGGGACCAACACCTGGTTCGTCGTTGCGCCGAACTGCCGAAGCCCTTCGTAGTTAAGGAAGAAGAATAGCTTGTCTTTTTTTACCGGTCCGCCGAACGTCATGCCATATTGCCCAAACCGAAAAGGCGGGATGGCTGGAAGACCGAGAACGTTGAAATCGTTGAAGTTCCGCGCATCGAAGGCGGAATTCCGGAGATAGCCAAATACGCCGCCATGCCATTGGTTGGTGCCGTGCTTGGTTTCGACATCAATCTGACCGCCCGCCTGCGTGCCGTATTCGGCGTCATAAAGGGCGCTATTGACTCGATATTCCTCGATCGCGTCCTGAGAGATCTGCAGGCGCGTCTGCGATTTTTGAGCCTGCTCCTGAATGCCTCCGGCATCCACGCCATCAATCTGAAAGTTGTTGTCGTCGCGGGCACGGCCGGCAAAACGAATGGTGCGTTGGTCGCCGCCACCGTCGTCTTGAGCGAACGGAGCGAGAAGGGTAAAGCTGGCCCAATCGCGGCCGTTATTCGGAAGGTTGGCGATCTGGTCGCCGGTGATGACCGTGGAGGCTTCAGCCGTGGTGCGATTCTCAGGCGCGGCGCTGGCTTGCACTTCTACTTTTTCTGCTGGCGCTCCGACAGACAAAGCCGTGTCCAGAGTTCGCGTTTGCCCGACCTGAAGAACGACGCGTTCGATTACCTTTGTCTTAAAGCCGGTACCGGAAACGGTCACCGAGTAGTGGCCTACCTCGAGACCGGGAAATCGGTAGTAGCCTTTGGGATTGGTGGTCTGCTGTTCTGTGAGCCCGGTGTCGGTGGCTACAATCCTTACGGTTGCGCCAGCGATCGTAGCGCCGGTTTGATCGGTTATCGTCCCTTCAAGCACCGCAAGATCGACCTGCGCGAACGCCATGGTCTCAAGAAGCAGAATCATAATCAGGCAGCCGGTGAGCTTCAAACGGTGACGCGATGGGACACTGAAATGAGTTGGCTTCATGCGATTGCTCCTCCAACAGGAATGACGAGGCGTCGCTGCCCGAGTTCAACGATCCATTCAGCGGGGCCGGTTTTGCGTCTCAGTGGGAATCCGTCTTCTTTAAGAATCGAGAATTTTAGAAAGGCCGTGTGAAGCAGTGATGAAGGGAATGTTAATATTTTTTCAGATTACGTCCCTGGAGTTCGCGCTTCAGGTTAACGACGGCGGGGAGTCCTCGAAGTGGTCTCGCGGTTTTGGAGGGCTTGTTGGTGGGCCAGCAAGTCGCACTGCTGACATTCAGTTAACGATTCCTAAATACTGTAGGCCCTGAGGGCAAGACCTATATTTCAGAAAAATCTATTTAAGGTCTAACAGCGCGCCTTTTCCATTGTCTGGAATCGTTAGAGCCAATTTGTTTGGGCCGCTCTCAGTTACTCCGGAGATAGTAGTTCCGTCCAGCCGGGCAATACCATCTCGGGGCGACCAACCATAGATCTCAACGCGAATCTCGCGCCACCAGGCAGGGAAGGAACCTATATGCTGTCCTAAGTGGAGCCGCAATCCGCCGGCCGTTATCTCGCAATGGAAATCCATGCGCAGACTGGCGCCCGTCTGGTAAGCATAGGTCGTTCCATCATCGACATAAATATGCCCAGCACAATCATCGCCGGCATAGATGCGCAGGGTAAGTGGACCTTGTGGTTTCTCGTTAGTGCTCTGCACAAGTGGGGCTATTGGTAGAATAGCTCCTCCTCTTACAAAAACTGGCAGAGTGGCCAGTTGGGGATGTATCCATGCCGTTAGCGGCACAAGATCGGCGGGACCCTTTGGCGCGCCGGAATCAGACGCTGCTACTGGCGCAGTCTTGGGGACAGGCTGTCCGGTCCAATAGTCGTACCACTTTTCCGATGGAAGCTCGACCATATAGTTATCCAGCTTATCGGGGTACGGCGGGGCCGCAACCAGGATATCGGGCCCCAAAAGAAATTCGCCCGCGACCTGTGGATCTATATCGATAGGATGATCATCGGTTGCGGCGTGAGGAAATTCAAGAAACAGCGGCCGCTCAATCGGCAGACCGGTGCGCGAAGCTTCTTCCGCAAGCGTGTACAGATAGGGCATCAGCCGGTAGCGCTCTTCGATAAAACGCCTGCGGATAGCCTCAGGCTCGGCACCACCGACCCAGGGTTCCTGGTCGCCGGTCCCCTTCTCAGTGTGATCCCGGTCGATGGGTTGGAATGACGCGATCTCGAACCATTTTGTGAGCAGATCCCCTTCGGGCGTTCCGGCAAATCCGCCGACATCGGCTCCGCTCAACGCGAAACCGCTCAACCCCAGGTTCTCGAGCATCGGCGTTGTCAGGCGAAGATGATTCCACGTGCTGCTGTTGTCGCCCGTCCAGGTTGCAGCATATCGCTGACCGCCGGCGTAGGTAGCACGAGTGAGGACGAACGGACGCAGCTCCGGACTTAGCCCTCTTAATCCGTCGAAAGTCGCGCGCGAATTTTCCATGCCGTATATGTTGTGGATCTCCGCATGGCTTGCCGTACGCTTCGCGAACCCGGGCTCGTCGATGCGATGCACGACATCCTCAGGCATGGTCTTCGTAGGGGTGTTGAAGATGGCAGGCTCATTCATGTCATTCCAAAAGCCCGCAATGCCCACCTTGGAAAAGTCCCCAAAAAGAGAGCCCCACCAGGCGCGAGTCTGGGCGCGAGTAAAATCCGGAAAGACACTGGGACCCGGCCATACCACGCCCGTGTAAACGCTGCCATCCGGATTCTTTACGAAGTGGTCAGCGGCAATGCCAGTGTCGTAGGGCGCATAGCCGCGTCCAGGAAGGTTTGCGATATGCAGATCCGTAATCGCGACCACATGAAAATCTTTCGCGGCAAGCTGTGCGATCATCCCGGAAAAGTCAGGGAAGAGATTGCGGTCCACAGTAAACGGGCGGTTCTGCACCTGGAAGTCAATGTCCAGATAGATTGCATCAGCAGGAATGTGGTCCGCTCGGAGTCGGTCAGCTATTTCGATCACTCGCGATTGCGGAGTATAGCTATACCTGGACTGTTGGTAGCCGAGACTCCAGATAGGGGGAAGCTGTGTTGTCCCAGTTAGCCATGCATATGTCTGTACGACCTGCTTTGGTGTAGGCCCATATAATAAGTAGTAATCTAATGGACCATTCACGGCGCCAAAGGAATAAATATGAGGCAACTGTTTGCCGAAGTCAAAGCTATTACGCCATGTATTGTCGACAAAGATGCCGACGGCGCGTCCGCTCCGAAAAGTCATGAAGTAGGGGATGCTTTTATAGATGGGATCAGTGGACTCCTGAAAACCGTATGCGTCAGTATTCCACAAAGTGAATGCCTGGTCGCGCCGATCGAGGGGGCCCGGCTTGTCCCCCAGCCCGAAGTAGTGCTCATCTAATGGCATCTCTTTATAGACTCGAAACGAGCTGCCACGGAATTCGATGGGCAATGCGTCCTGCTGCAGAATATTGCCCTCGCGGTCGCTAACGGTTAAGGCAAACTTACTCCGGCTTATGGAAATTCGAAGAACTTGCGTCTGAAAGCCCACCGCATCTGCGGTCTCGATTGCCGCGACCGGGACCCGACTCTGCCGGGCCGCTTCCAGCACGGCCCAAGAGGCATCCTCCGACAAGTTCTTATCGCGCGACACGCGAATGCGAATAACGTCCTGACGCAGGGCGACGATTTGCATACGTGCATCACCATCTTGCAAATCGATCCCATTCGGCAGCGCCGAGAAAGAAGTGACCTGATTGAGTTGAACAGTCCCAGCAGGATCAGAAAAGGCCTGTCCGCGGAGTGCAGGAACGGCTTCTAGCAGGAGAAAAAACAGGGTTAACGGCAACCATCTGAGATAGGTTGTGCGCATTGAAATGTAAGGCAGTGAATTGGTGCAGGCCGATGTCGAGACCGGGCAGCGGTTCCGGATTGCAAGCGCCTTCCTAAGCGGCATTCACGAATCTCCCAACGCTACCATGGGCCTTCGTCAGCGGTGCCTGTAGAGAATCTAGCATCAGTGGACTCTTCAGCGCGCACAGATAGGCCCCGCCGTCCTTGAAGGTGCAGCCGGCAAAGGCTTTCCGACATAGCCTCCTCGGTATTGAGGAGTCAGAAGCTAAATTGTGCTGACACGCAAGCAGTCGTCGCCCGAGTTTGTCACAACGCCGCTCACTCAACCGTCTTCCGGCTTCGGCTTCGCTCCCTAGGGATACGCTGAGCCGACAAACCTTGCGCTGAACGGCAGCAACATTCGAGCAGAGCTGTTTGCCATGGTTGAGGAAGTTGAATGCTGCCAGGCGGAAGCGCCATGCTCCGATTGGTGACGATTGGCTCATTGATCGGGAAGCAGCAAGCCACCCAACAACTACAGCGACTGTGGCATGCTGAAGCGCTTCCTCGACAGCAACCCGGGAAAGATTGCAATCGTGGCGGCCGGAGTAGGCCGCGGCGGGACCATCGCTGCGGGTGAGTTTCTGATCGACCCTGCGCCTCTGGCGCAGGTAGTCACCGGGGCCACGCGTCCCCCGGCAAAAAGAATAAGAAATATGGAGTTCGTGCTAAACAGCGAGATCATCGACAGCCAAGCTGGCACACCCAAGCTGGCACACCCAAGATGGCACACCCAAGATGGAAGCCAGCCAGGTCTGGTAGTGTTCCCCGGGGTCCGCCCCTATCCCTTGTTCGGCCGCTAGGGCCGCCGGCCAGGTACGGTCTTGTCTCCAGCCATAAAATCCACTAGTTTTCGGAGGTTCTTCGTCTCCTCGCCGAGACGCCACCGGTGATCGAGACGGTTACCGGAGCTATCCGCGAATACGTGCCGGACCACAACCTCCTGGTTCGAATCGAGCAGCAGTTTAATTTCCTTATCACTCACGATCGTGAACGCCGTCACCGTCTTTCCACAGATGCTGCAGAGGGCCTGAAGGCTAGCCATTTTTCCTCTCCGGTTCTGGGCGCGGGAGAACCCCGAACTTCCTGTGCGGCCAAGATCCTAGCATCTCGACCTTCGCTGCGCACCTGGTTCCTCGGTTCGCTTAGGGAACCGGCAGGGTCTGCTGATACCGTAAGAATCCCAACCCCACACGCAAATGATGATGTAGCGCGTCAGGGACGCAGACCGCGAAACAAAGGCCGAGCAATCCCTGCGCCAGGCCAAGCGCCCAAAGATTGTGATATCTCCGGAACAGCGCGCACGAAACGATGCCCCAAAGCAAAGTGGCTGCCGCGAGCACGAGATTGGGCAGATGCGCCGCAGCGAACAGTG
>DATNKA010000510.1:0-3196 GCA_035603655.1 Candidatus Acidiferrales bacterium
TATCTGGCAAGCCCATGCCGCCCGGCGGGTTCGGAAGGGGCCGAATTTCTTTGTGCTGAGGGTTGCCATCCTGAGAGGCTCTACAGTCAATCGTCTGCATTCGTACAGCGCGTTGTGGATAGTGTTTGCCCGTCCATTGCAATATTGTCGAACACAGGCTTCCTTATCATTCCTTCCCCGCTTTCTCGGTTAGGAATCGACACTGACGTCGGTTGGCGATCCGCATCTCTCCAATCAAATGCAAGTGGCCGGGCGTGAGCTTTACCCATCGGTGACTTCAGAGTCGCGCGGTGCACAAGCTAATTGGTACGACCTTACTTGCGCCTGCTTTAGTTCGGAATATTACAGGAGGAAATGACGATGAAAGTTGACTACAGGGATATTGTTCGCACGTTCTTGTGCAGCGGTTTGCTACTCGGCGTTGGAGTACTCGCCCGTGCGCAGGAACCAACAAGTCAGCAGGCTCCGCCAGCTGCAGACAATACCAAGACCAATGAACGGGATCGGGCCGCAAACGAGCCGACGGCAGATCAGCAAAAGGAGAATCGCTCCGACCGCGACATCACACAGCAGATACGGCAATCCATCATGAAAGACAAATCACTCTCCACAGACGCACACAACGTCAAGATCATCACTTCAAATGGTCGAGTGACGCTAAAGGGTCCGGTGCGTTCAGAGGACGAGAAGAAAGCTATTGAAGCCAAGGCCGCCGAAGTCGCAGGTGAAAGCAAAGTAACCAGCGAACTGAACATCACATCGCAACAATAACATTTGAGAGAAATAAGGAGAATGAACCATGGCAGGTAAAAACACAGCAGTATTTGGAATCTATCCCAATCGCACAAGCGTGGAAAATGCGGTCGACGCTCTGAAGACCGCAGAATTTCACAACTCATATATTTCAGTACTGTTTCCTGAGAATGCCGGGACGAAGGATTTCGCCCATGAGAAACACACTAAAGCGCCAGAAGGAGCGACAACCGGCGCCGGAACTGGAGCACTAGTAGGCGGCGGGCTGGGATGGCTAGTAGGAATCGGTGCTCTGGCAATTCCGGGCCTCGGACCATTCATTGCCGCAGGGCCGATCATGGCAGCCCTGGCGGGAGCGGGAGTGGGCGGCGCAGTCGGCGGACTCACCGGCGCCTTAGTCGGTATGGGAATCCCGGAGTATGAAGCAAAACGTTACGAAGGCCGGGTTAAGGATGGCGGAATATTGCTCTCCGTGCATTCGGACGATTCTCAGTGGACCAAGAAAGCGAAGGAAATCCTGGAGCGCACTGGCGCTCAGGACGTTTCCTCCACGGGTGAAGCCGCTTCCGAAAAGGGCACTAAGACTCGTCTTCGCGAAGTCGCTTGACCTAACCGTACAGGTCTTGATGCACAACTGAGGCCTGCATCACTATTCAAACGTCACTCCGCTCAAGCGGGGAATTAAAAGGAGAACTAGAAATGGCAGATAACGCTGAAAAGAATCAGGGCCAGAACCCAGGGCAATCCGGTCAACAATCCGGACAACAGCAACAGAAAACTCCGCAGGATGTTTCAAAAAAGGACCCTTCTCAGGACAGCAATAAGGAGCAGGGCAATAAGCAGGGGCAACCGGACCGGGGCGGCCAACGCCGTGCTTCCTAAGCTCTGAACTCTGATCTGGGTCCCGGCCCGAGTTTGGCCGGGACCTCTATTTCATTCCGAACTCATCGAACTCTTAACGAACTATGGAGGAGACATGGCAAACGAAAGCTTGAAAAAACTGTACGTGGACGAATTAAAAGACCTGTTTAGCGCTGAGAATCAGTTGGTTAAGGCCCTTCCAAGAATGGTCAAGGCCGTGTCCTCAGACGAACTTCGGGCCGGTTTCGAAAAGCATTTGGAACAGACCAAAGGCCACGTTCGACGCTTGGAAGAGATATTCCAATCGCTAGACGAAAGCCCGAAGGGCAAGAAATGTGTGGGCATGGAAGGGCTAGTAAAAGAGGGTTCTGAAGTCATGGCAGAGGACTTTGACGACGCGGTGTTGGACGCGGGATTGATCGGCGCGGCGCGGCGAGTGGAACACTATGAGATGGCTGCATACGGAGCGGTCTGCGAGTTCGCCAAAGTGCTGGGACAAACGAGGCACGCTTCGCTGCTCGAAAAGACTCTGGCTGAAGAAAAGCAAACGGACGACAAACTTGCTGAGCTCGCCAAAAAGATCAATGCCCAAGCTAACGAAGAAGGTCTTGAAGAACAGCAGGGTGAGCCCGGATCGGGACGCAAGACAGCCAGGCGCGCAGCATAGTCAATGCTAGAGCAGTCATTTGCGAAGGACAAAACAGGAGAAAACGAATGTACCACCACATCAAGAAACTAATGTACACGGTGAATGTCGGAAGTCCCGACCCCCGCTTTGGCAACATGCTGCTGGAGCAATTTGGCGGTGCTAACGGCGAGCTTGCGGCTGCGATGCAGTACTCAATTCAAGGCCTTAACTGTGATGATCCAGAGCGTAAAGACATGCTGATGGACATCGGAACAGAAGAGCTAAGCCACTTGGAGATCGTGGGCACGTTGGCACGCATGCACCTCAAGCCTATAAAGAAGAGTCGGGACTCCGCCGATGCTGATCCCCTCATCGCGATCGCCGGTGGAGGCGGAGTTGGCTTGTTCAACTCTATGGGCGACGCCTGGACAGCGGACTATCTGAAGATAACCGGGGAACTTGATGTTGATCTGCGCAGTAATATCGCTGCAGAAGCTCGGGCGAAAATAGTTTACGAGCGCCTGATCAACTTCTGTGACGACCCCGGAACCAAAGACGCGCTTCAATTCTTGATGACGCGTGAGATCACTCACATAAAGGCGTTCACCGCCGCGCTTGAAAGCTTGGGGAAAGACCCGTTTTCGATCGGCAACATTCCCCCGACTCCAGGCTTGGTGGACGAATACTTTAACGACTCCACTGGGGTGGGCGATGAAGGCGAAACTGACGCTCGCGGTCCGTGGAACACAGGCGGCAAATGGAAAATTGTTGGGTACCCAGAATTGGAACAGGGAGTCGAGGGGCGGAGCGCAAAGACGATTGCTAAGAACCACAAGCCCGTGAGCGAACAGACTGGAAAGACCAGAGTGAAGAAGTCGGCGTAAAAATCAACGAGTCAAATGAAAAGGAGTGCTATGCAAGACAAAGTTCGCAGTGAAGTTTCAGAGGGTCGTT
>DATNKA010000511.1:0-7673 GCA_035603655.1 Candidatus Acidiferrales bacterium
CCGCCTCTGGCGCGCAGTCGGCTGGCGGCTTCCAGGATGCGCTGCTCGAGTTGTGGATCTGGTTGTCTGGGCACTTGTCAACTCCAGAGTGTGAAGGATTCATACAGGGGCCCAATAACTTGAACAGCGTTCAACTAACAATGTACAATATATAATGCTGGCGGGTGAGTTGATTCCGCCAGCTGTCTTGCCGGTGCCACCAGACTTCGTGAAAGCCTTCCCCCAAGGACGGAGTGGCACCCGGCAGGACGCCCTGGCCGCGACGATTTCGAAAAAACCCAAGGAGTATAGATGTCAAACGATGATTCCAGAAAGCAGGCGGGGATTGCCCGCTTAGCGTCTGACCTTCGCACCGCCAAAATAGAACTGCTGAGCGCGCAGTGTGCCACCGACCGGCTCCGGCTACAATATTCGGTGGCCGACATTGTTTCCTTTGGGGAACGCCACGCGCTCAAGGGGGCGATTGCTTCCGCGGGCGCGCTGTGCCGTTTTTTTTCCTCCATTGAGGACCAGCTAAAACAGGCTGAGCAGCAAAAGTGAACATCCAACATTATTCTTAATTTTCTTTCCCGGACGAATTCTTGTAGACCAGTCTATTTCTCGACTCGGATAAACTCCCCGGTTGAGGCATTCACGGCGACTGTCAATTTGGCGTTATCGCGGGAAGATCCATAGATGACGTGCCACACCAGTTCATTGGTGTTGTGATTCCAGTCGCAGACGTAGATCACAGGGGTAGCCGGATCCTTTTCCAGAATCTTTTCCCCCCCATGTTTCTGTGCGACAGCAAATGCCTGGTCGGAATCCACCTTGAGGAAGGCCACATCAAAAACTTGCGTGGAGGCATTACCGGGATTGTAGACATCTTCGTTGCCCGGTGAAACTCCGCGAGAAGGTGCGTCGGGCACGGCGCTGCCCGACCAAATGAAAGGTTTTACCCCGTGGTGTGTCGGAGAAGCGAAGCTGGTTTGCCATATGGCGGATTTGCCGTCATGCCCATCGCCGTCGGTGGTCGGAGTGGACTCGATGCGGAACGGCCTTACGTCGGCGGCATAGTTACGGGCAGCAATGAAAAGCTTCTGAAAGGCCGCCCGCGCGGTCAGCAAGTCGGGACCTTTCGGTTCGGGCTTGGCCTCAGGCGTCTTTGGAGCGTTAGAGTTGCAGGCCATGAGCAGCGCGAGAATGGCCAGCGGGATGGCTAACAAAAGCCGGCGCGCTGTCGTGCGGGAAAATTGCATTCGGACAGCGGTGTTGCCAGACCCAGCGTTTTTTGGCTGGACGAAGTCCCGCATCATCATGGCGCCCTTCCTGTTATAACTGGAATGATTTAATTGCCGCGGAACATTCTACCTGAAGGACGAGGAACGAGAGATAGCTGCATGGATACCCGGCTCGAGGAGTTGAAGCAAGCTCTAGAGGCATCGGTGGAAGGTTTTTCCGCCGAGCAGATGAGTTGGCATCCCGCCGAGAAGTGGTGTGCGGCGGAGGTGTTGGAGCATCTGTATCTAACCTACACCGGGACGGTCAAGGGATTCGACCGAGTTCTGAATAGCGGCAAGCCGCTGGCCGGGCGCGCCTCCATGAAGCAACGCTGGCGGACGCTGCTTGTGCTGGGGTTCGATTACTTCCCAGAAGGACGGAAGGCCCCGAAACAGACTGTACCGCAAGGTTTGCCGGTGGAGAAAGTGAGATCGGAAGTTGGGCTGAAGCTGAAAGAGATGGACGACATTATTGCGAGAGCGGTGGATCGCTTAGGCCACGGCCAATTGCTTGACCATCCCGGTCTCGGTCCCTTGACCGGGGCTCAGTGGAGAAAATTTCATTACATTCATGGCCGTCATCATATCAAGCAGATTGTAAGGTTGCGCGACCTCGCCAAGGCCGCAGCGACATCGTGCTAACTGGCAACACCAGGCAACTGAAAACGCCGGCCGAGGCCGGCGTTTTCCTGGTTGCAACGGTGCGTTAAATTATGCATAAGATGGTTGGACACGCACGCGCTTACGGTTCGCGCATGGCGGCTGGAACGCCGGCCCTTCGGGCTTCTTCCTGCATGTCATCGAGTTTCTGCTTACCATCATCGACCGCCTTCTGCTTGTCGCCGATCTTCTGTTTGAACTCCCCTTCTTCTTTATCCCACTGAGCGGAATTGCGCAGGCGGTTGCCCACGTCGGCGTACATGGCGGCGGCGCGCAGTTGGTATTCCTTTTGCAGCACATCGAGTTCACGCGAAGCTAGATCGATAGAATTCTTCTGAGCCGTTAGTTTGTCTTGCCAGGTTTTCCATTCCGCGAGTTTCTTGCTTTGTTCATCATTGGTCGAAGCGGCGGGATTGGCGGCAGCGCCGTCCTTGCCGCTAGATGAAGCAGCGGCTTTCGAGGCGGAATCCGCAGAGGCGTCCTCGGCAGTCACGGGAGCGGCTTCGCCAACGATGGAAAGCTTGTCTTCTCTCGGAAGATTGTCGTTGTCAAAGACCTTGGGCTTGGCTTTGACGTTGGGATCTTTGTGAACCTTGCGAGCGTAATCGCCCAGTGAGGATTGGTCGGCCACCGGGGCTGTGGTCTGAGCTGCGGCCAGCGAGCCTGCGGGGATCGTGAACAGTGCTAATACGAATCCGATATGCGTAATGCGCTTCATAGCTTCCATCCTCCACCTGTATTCGTTAGCGTAGTTTGTACGATTGCAGCTGAATTCATCGTTCACTCTTTGATAGTGTCGCTGGGTTGGCTCGAGTGCCAGCATCCTCAGCGTTGCGTTTTTTCGCCAGAAATCCTCCAATACGGCGATCGAGGCCAGCGGCTTCGCCGGCGATGTCGGCAGCAAATTGCGAGGCTAGATCGGGATCACGGTTCCGCGCCAACTGCTGGGCGTAGCCGGCGATAGTGGTCAATGAGGTGCGCAGCTCTAGCGCCATCTCGGCGGAAAGTTCACCGTGCAACTGTTGTTGGCGGCGGATTTGTTCAAACTCACTGCGGTCGACTATAAGACAGGCCACTCCGAGCAGACTTCCATCGACGGCGGGGACAGCGGAAACCGTAACCGCAAGGTGAAGTTTTTCTCCCCCAGGAGTGGTGTAATCGGCCTCGAGTCGGCGGCGCTTGCTGCCCTCGTGTAACACGGCATGAAGTTCCTCGACCAGCCGTACTTGCAGGTTCATTGGGCCATCGGAATAGACTGCGGAAGAGTTCGGCGAGCAGCCCGCGGCGTCGCGAAAAATGTCCTCCGCACTCATACCCGAAAGAGAACGGAAACCCAGAATCTCCTTAGCCGCGGGATTGGCTTGCCTCACCAGCCCATTGAGTCCAAACACCAGTACTCCGGAAGCGAGATTAGACAGCACGGTCTGGCTGAAGTTTTCGGTGGTGCGGGCGCGGCGTTGTTCGCTGATAGTTTGTACTTGTAATTCGTGCTTCTGTTGCTTCAACTGCTGAATGACGGTGTTGTAAAGGTGGACCGGAAGAGCTTCCAAAGTGGGAGTCGCACCTCCTAGATCGGCCTCCGCAACCATTTTGCGGCGCAAGCGGCGCATGAGGAAGATGGCAAAGAGAAAGGCACACCCGGCCGCGACTAACAGCAGCAAGGCTCGCAGCACCAGCGGATTGGCAAACAGTGTTACCACCAAAACCTCCCATACCAGCGCAGGAACTGATTGCCAACGAAGAGCGCGAGCAGAGCCATGCTGCCTAGAAAAACTCCGAACGGCATCTGGTAGTGGCGGTAAACCATCTGTGCAGATTGCCATCCCCGGCGGCGCGCGGCCTGCGCGTTGGCCAGTCGGCGCGTGAAGCGGTGAGTGCGCTTGATCCAGACCAGGCATACCGTGGTCAGGCCGAATACGGATCCTGCCAGCGACGCGGTAAAGATGGTAAACATAGTGAGTTTCATACCGAGAAACGCACCTACCATAGCCATCAGCTTTACGTCACCAAAGCCCATCCCTTCCATCCCGCGCCAGCGCAAGTAAATTGCGCCCGCACCGTAAATGAAGGAAGCACCGAGAGCCGCGCCCAGCAAGGAATCAAGCAGGGAAAGCAAATGCCCGGCTAAATCTGCGCTGAAGGGCAGATTCAACATCCCCGGCAGAAACTGTGAAGCGAAGTCGTTCACCGGCACAATCAAACTGAAGATGAGACCTAGCACCAGTCCCGGGAGCGTTAGCTTATCGGGCAGAAGTTTGGTTTCGGCGTCAGTAAAGATGAGGCCGAGGAGTAGAAATCCGAAGACGCAGTATTTCAGTGTGAGCAGCGAGAGCCCGGAGTAGGCGTAACAACCGAGGAACAAGCCTCCGGTAAGCGCCTCAATGAAGAGATAGCGGACAGATATTTTGGTTTTGCAGTTACGGCATCGGCCGCGCAATACTAGCCAACTGAGCAGCGGCACATTGTCATAAAAAGCGATAGGTCGCTTACAACCGGGACAGACCGAACGCGGCGTGACCACCGACAGACCCAGGGGTAAGCGATAGATACACACGTTCAGAAAGCTGCCAAAGGCCAGCCCCAGGAAGAAAATCGACGATGCATATAGAGGATCCACGGATTTTCCGGCGTTCTTCGGAAGGCGAGCGCTTTGACGCGCCAGTCTTTCCTAGAACGCAGATAAGCCTCAGTCTTAAGTGGATTATAAGGTGGCGATGGCAGCGAGGACTAAGGTACTGAAGTCACTGTCCCAACGGACAATGCAGTTAAGGTTAGGCAAGGCGCGACCATTCATCCTCCAGTGCGACGGACGAAAGAATGTAAGCAGGAGGGTCCCCGGGGTGCAGAAATCCTCAAAGATCATTCGGTCGCCGCATGCCCTGACGCGCGTGCTGTCGGATACGCTGCCCGCCCAAACATAATTCCGGTTTCCACCTCCGCAGGTTGCCCCTCGCGCAGGTATCGTTTGAACTTCCACTGATTCAGCGCATCGGTGATGGCTTTCGCCTGATCGGGAAACGCACTCAGAAAGTGAATGTGTTTCACCTTGCCTTCTTTATCGATGATGATTCGCACTGGAACAGGGTTGAACCTGTGCCCGCTAAAGACGGGTTCAACCCGCGTAATCAGGTTCTCGCCGCGTGCGTAATCTTTCACGCACACCGGGAAAGCGCCCCCGCCCGTGTTTGTGGGGTTGGCATCCTCGGGCAACTTCATCCCATTCATATCTAGGACCAAGTTCTCCAACAGTTTCGTGTCACGACTGGTTAGCACCATCTCGACAGCGTGGCAGCGGATCTGGGTAGCCAGAACATACCAATGTAACTCTGCCACCGGAGACCAATATGCATAGAAGGTAAAAGTGCGTCCGGCGATCTTTGTCTGCGTAGGCGGTAGTTCCAATTTGTAATCGGCCTGCAGATTGTTCTTCTCGTAGTTGGTGAGCTCCAGCGCGTTGGCCGCGGGCAGCGTCGTGAAGAACAAGTCCTCGGCAGTGATTAAGATACTGCCTCGAGCAGGTCCTTTGAACGTATCCGCAGGCCTGATTTGCGCCAGCACATAGCGACCGCTATCTGACGGAGGCGGCCCTTTATATTTCTCGGTCCAATCCGCCGGTAGAGGGTAGGTGATTCCAAAGTACTGGTTGCGGAAGACATTGTCGGTCACGTTCCCGCCTTCCGGCACGGGAGTCACGGAATCACTGGCACTCGACCAGGCACCCTTTACCAGAATGACCCCCGTCGGCAGCTTCGTCTCGGGCTTGGTGTTGCTGGAGAAGTCGCCACCGTTGTTTGGGGTGCTTTGACCCCAAGCCAGCAACGATGCTGGCAAGGCGAGAACGATAACCAAACGCAAGAATCCAGAGGACATATTTCTCCTTCGCAGCTAGACAATTTCGCGCCGGCGCCCCCCGGCGATGAGTAGCGCAGCGCTCTCGGACGGCGATTAGAGCTGGCGAGACACCTTTTTGTCTCGCCAGGAAGTGCCGCAAAATAATTACAGCGAGCGCAGGAAGTCCAGGATTTCCTGCTGCTGGGTGGTAGTGAGGTTATGGAAATTCTCCTCGACGGTCGTGGCCTCGCTCCCACTACTCTGGTGGGCTTCGATTGCCGCGTTCAGGTTCGTGGTGCGGCCATCGTGCAACAGAAAGATTCGCTGTCCTAGGCCCCACAGGGGAGCGGTGCGGAATTGGTCGCCTCCGGCGCCTCCCTGGGAGACATTGTCTGCCAGGCCGGTGCCCATGTGGTGGATCTCAAGATCCGAGAACGCATTCACCGGTGCGTTGCTCAGAGAACTAGTGATATTCGACTTTTGTGTCGAGCCAACCGTCGAATTGTGGCAGGTCGCGCACCCGATAGCGCTAAACAAGGAGCTGCCAGCGGCGATCGTCTGTGAGGGGACCTGCTGTCCATTCAACACAACCCCACCAGTTGGTGGCGGGGCCAGGGTGCGCATGAAGTTGGCAAATGCCGAAACGTCGTCAAGAACCGCTGCCCCCGCCGATCCTGGATTGTTCGCGTCTTCGGGATAACCGCCCCCGCTGAGGTTCAGGCAGGTCGCCGGAAATCCCGTTAAACCGCTGCCGCCGCCCCCTTCTTCCCCAGGCAGCGGACGGTCTTGCGGGAACAGCAGGTTGGAGATGCCCATCTCCACGTTGTAGGCTTCACCGGCAAAGATGTGCAGCGATTTATTCTGCGCTTTCCAGCCGAACCGAGTAATGGTGCCATCGTTGCCGTTGTGGTTCAAGGTGCCGGAAATGCCAAGACGGTTGTTGTTATTGGCCGCCGTATTCTTCAGCAGGGTTGACTCGTCAAGGTTCTCGATCAGGCCCGCGCCAAAGACCGGCGTGGGAATACGGAAGATAATGTCATTCGCCTGCTGTGCAGCAGCAAAACTGGGCTGCGATAGACTGCAGCTCCCAGCATCGGAGCGTCCTGTGACCGTGAACAGGTCTTCGACTCCCCCATTGGGTGCGTTGGTATTCACGGAGCCGTTGCTGTTGAAGAAGAACGGAAATCGCGCCTCACGGGTAGGGCCATTGGCCGTAATGAAAGACGGAGTGGTGTCCCTGGGTGCGACCCCGTCGCTGGTGAACTGGAATTGGGGATTGACCGCAGCACCTGTCCCGCCGATCGCAGGTTGCCCGTGGCATGAGCTGCAGCTATTCGAGTTAAACCGGGGTCCCAGACCGTTGTTGGCGCCGCCGGAGACGGACTCCACTTCCTGGAAGCGAGCCTGACCGTCGGTGAAAAAGGCCAGGATTCCACTGGGGCTGTTCGATAACACCGAAGGGAGCGCCGCACCAGTGCCGCGATTTCCGCTCTGAACCCCGGGGTCGGTCTGAGCAAATGCCGCTCCTAAAAGAAGCAGCACCGCCAAAGTAAAACTGGACGCGAGTCTAGCTGTCTTGATCACGACTCCTCCTCATTAGTGTTTTTGTGTGACGAGCCTGATTCCATTTGGAATCTTGGTTGAAGCGTCCGGGTACTGTTATCCCGGGGCGTAAGGGAACGAGGTCCGGCCTTCCCTGGCGAATTGGCAGAATTCGTCGACGGAGAATCGCTCCTCCTTTCGGACTGGGCATCAAGGCCCACTAACAGGGATGACTCGGGATTGCACAAATGAATCCGGACAGTGAAGGTGCAGGGGTGTCCGAAATCAGTGCTGCGCTTTGTAGCGCAGAAACGTTCCAGCCCAACAAGAAAATGGTGGCTGTTACGGAGTCAGAACAAGCTGAGCTAGGCTCCTGCTGCG
>DATNKA010000512.1:0-20158 GCA_035603655.1 Candidatus Acidiferrales bacterium
GAGACAAACTGCGGCCTTCCTATAGCATGAGGTGAGAAATCGTGGATTGCGTCCCCTGAGGCGCAGGCCACGGACACACTCGGCACCACCAATTGCCGCTGTGAGCATTGTCTTCACTTGATGTATGAATCCATTCATCGCCGTTTCGGTGACTCGCCATTTCAAATGAAGGAGCCCTTTATGCCGTATCGAAAATTGTCGGTAATCACGCTGATCGCTGTCACCTTTTTGGTAGGTGCTGCGCATGCCCAGTTTCGCGCCTCCCTCCGCGGAACGGTTCAGGATTCTCAGGGCGCAGCTATTGCTGGCGCGACCGTGACTTTGGTGAACACAGACACGAACCAAACCATGGTGTCTACCTCCGACGGGAATGGCGTTTATAACTTCAACGCGCTGCCGCCGGCTCCCTACCGAATCACGGTTGAGCACGAGGGGTTCAACAAGAAAGTGCTTGAGCACGTGGTTATTATTCCCGAGCAGCTCAATTCGCTGGACTTGCCGCTTGATGTGGGCAAGGTTGAACAGACCGTAACCGTGTCGGACACAACTCAGGCGCTGGATACCGAGACAGCCACCGTGAGTGGCACGATCACCAGCAACCAGATCCAGCATATGCCGTCGTTCAATCGCGATGTGTTTCAACTGGCGCAACTGGCGCCGGGAGTCTTCGGAGATGCTTCGCAGAACGGAAGCGGCGGGTCTTACACTTTGCCGGGAGCGCAGGGAGTGAGCGGGTCCGGCAACAGTGCTGCCGGTGTCTTCCAGATCGAGAATGCTCCGCAGATCCAAAGTGCCGGTGGCCAGGAGATTGGAAACAACATCACCATCGACGGTATTAGCACGGTGAGTGCGGTGTGGGGCGGCGCGTCGGTAATCACCCCCAGTGAAGACTCAGTGCAAGACATGAAGGTCGTCTCCAATAACTACGATGCGGAGAATGGTCGTTTCAGCGGCGCCCAGATCCAAGTCACCTCGAAGAGTGGCACCAATAATCTGCATGGCAGTGCATTCTTTAAGGCTTCACGCCCAGGACTGAATGCCTATCAGACTTATAACGGCCTCGGTTCGCTTCTGCCGGGCACCCCCCAACAACGCGGTCTCAATCGTAACGACGCCCGCTTCAACAACTATGGCGGAAGTCTGGGCGGGCCCATTCGGAAGAACAAGATATTTGCGTTCTTCAACTGGGAGACCAGCCCGCTTACCGAAGTCGCCACCGCGCAAGGCTGGTATGAGACTTCGCAGTTCGATTCAACCGCTGCACCCGCCGGAAGCGTTGCCGCCACCTACCTCTCCTTCCCCGGAAACGCCGTTTCCGCGAGCGGAATTATTCCCCGCAGCTGCTCGTCTATCGGGCTAGTGCAGCAGGCGCCGGGAGTTGTGGGGAACTGCAACGCCATTGGTCCGAACGGCTCCCAAGGCCTGGACATCGGCTCGCCTTTGAAAACCGGCTTGGGCTTACAAGATCTGACCTACGGCGGCAGCCCCACTAGTCCCGGTGTGGGCGGCGGGCTCGATGGAATACCCGACTTCGCATTCTTTAACTCGCTGAATCCAACGACAGTGTCGCAGAGTCAGTACAACGGACGTTTGGACGCCGATGTGACCGGTAAGGACAGGCTGTCTTTCACTATCTACTGGGTCCCGAGCGAGACCACGGATTACCAAGGCCCCATCCGCAAGGAGAATTTGTGGCATCACACCGTGGTCAACGATGCATTTTCGCTGATCTGGAACCATACATTCTCATCCACGTTACTGAATCAGGCGCGCGGCAATGCCGCAGGCTGGCGTTACAATGAGCTTTCCAGCAACCCGCAGGAGCCCTTTGGATTGCCCCAGGCCAACATCGAATCCATAGGCTCCATACAACCTCAGTACTTCGGAGCTCCGCCCCCGGGGCAATACAATCAGTGGACTTATAGCTACAATGACGTACTCACCAAAATAGTCGGTCGTCACAGCATCAGAGTCGGCGGAGATTTGACCCGGCTCTCATATTTGAATGAAAATCTCGGCGGAGGGCGGCCCAGTTTCAATTTTGAGAACTTCTGGGATTTCGCGAATGACGCGCCTTTTTTTGAGACTGCAGTATTCAATGCCAAGACCGGTATTCCCTTCGGCAACCGCCAGGACGATCGCGAGAATCTGTGGGGCGCGTTTGTGCAGGACGACTTCAAAGCCCTTCCGAACCTGACCATCAATCTGGGCCTGCGCTGGTCTTACTTCGGATCGATATATGCCAAGCAGAATAATCAGGACGTTCTGCAATTCGGATCGGGGGCAAATCTACTGACGGGTATACACGTCCGCGTCGGTGGAAATCTCTATACTCCGCAGAAAAACAATTTCGGTCCGGTGGTTGGATTTGCCTGGCAACCGAAGCCGTACCAGAACAAGATCGTGATCCGCGGTGGATTTGGCATCAGCTACAATCAAAACGAAATTGCCATCACCGCAAATTCGAGCGGGAACCCACCCAACGCAGTAACTGGAAACTTCAACTGCTCTTACCCCTTCACCTCCAACCCCTCTTGTGCGGGCAACGGAATTTTGTACCAAACCGCAGCAGACGTTCACTCCATCTTTGGATATGCGCCCAACCAAAACGCGATCACAACCTTTGGCAGCAACAATCTACCGATAAGCGGATCACCACTCTCCGTGGCGGCTTTCGAGTCGAATCCGAAGACGACCGCCAATTATCATTATTCGCTGGACATACAGGATCAGTTGCCATTTAACTCGGTATTCACCCTGGGCTACCAGGGAAACGAGACACGGCACCTGTTCGTGCTAAAGAATTATGACGCAGTCGGGGCGGCGAATGGGCTTGCGCTGAATCCGATCCTGGAGACTGTCAACTTCTGGCAGAACACCGGCAACGGGAACTACAACGCGATGATCGCCACTCTCACGCACAACTTCTTGCGCGGGTTTCAGGCATCAGCGCAATACACCTGGGCCAGGGCCATGGACGAGAATTCAGGACCGTACTATGAAGATCCGTACCCCTTCAGTACGAGTGCGGCGTATGGACGGGCTAACTACGATGTGCGAAATGCGTTCAAGCTCTTCGGGTTGTGGCAGCCGGTATTTTTCCGCGGCAACCATAGCTGGATCGAGAAAGTAGCCGGAGGCTGGTCTCTGAGCGGTATCTGGAACGTACACTCGGGCTTTCCTTGGAATCCTTATTACAACATCACGGGTAATGTGTACTACTCGGGCAGCGGTTACGGTCAGCTTCGCCCAGCGGCTCTTTTGCCGGGAGCCGGCAGCAACACCAGCAACAAAACATTCGAGCAACCCATCAACCCGAATTACGGCGGGAACGGCACTACCTTTCTGACGCCTCCGACTTACGTTCAGGGAGTGCCCTTTCCCGCCACCTCGCCTGCACCGCTCCCTGGAATCCAACGCAACAGCTTGAACGGGCCGGGCTATAACGACGTGGATGCCAGCCTGAGCAAAGGATTCGGCCTTCCCAGGAACCGGGTTTTAGGAGAGAGCGCCAGGTTCGAAATCCGCGCCGACGTTTACAACCTGTTCAATAAAACGAACCTTAACGTTGCGTCTCTCGACGCGAATCTGGGTTCGGTGGCGCCGGACGGCACGGTGGTTCCAAACTCGGACTTCGGCGTTGCCGGCAGCGCGCTGGGCAGCAGGACAATCCAACTGCAGGCGCGCTTCAGCTTCTGACAGCCCTTCTGAGGGTGCGCCTGATGGCGTACCCTCTTTTCGCTCTGCAGCCTGACGCCGCCGCACCCGAGGACTCCGGTGTTGCAGGTTCACTACTCGCCCGCATCGCCTGGATTCACCGCGCAGCGCTTCCGCGCGAAACTGGAAGCCGGCCGCTGCAGATAGACTACCCTTCTGCTCTGCGGCGCGGGCCCCTACAGGATTCACTGTATACACCTACGCTCGCCTTAGTAGGTAGATTAAACAGCGGCTCCTCCTCCCCCTCCATTCGAGCTAGAAGCCTTGGAGTCGTCTATGGCACCGTGAGCAGCTGTGGAGCGCAGTAGGCCACTGAGGAACAGTCGGTGGTTCGTTGGCTATTATGTTTGCTTCGTTGATGTGGCAAACGCACTGAGATGTACAACGTAAAGCGCCAAGAGAAGCGCTTAACCCAATGCAAGCGAGAGCCGGAAAGAGCAGTGCTATTCAGAAAAAGAACATAGAAAGTCCTAGCCTGCCTAAGGCCCCCACTGGAATTCAAGGACTTGACGAAATAACTAACGGCGGTTTTCCACGTGGCAGACCTACGCTCGTATGCGGCAGCGCCGGCGCTGGAAAGACACTCCTGGCCATGGAGTTCCTGGTTCGCGGTGCCACCCAGTTCAACGAACCTGGAGTCTTTATGGCGTTCGAAGAGACCGCCGCCGAGCTCGCGCAAAATGTGCGCTCAATCGGATTTGATTTGGATGAACTGGCTGCGGAGAAAAAGTTGGCCATCGATTTCGTTCGCGTCGAACGCAGTGAAATCGACGAAACTGGGGATTACGACCTCGAAGGATTGTTCATACGGCTCGGTTCCGCGATCGACAGCATCGGAGCGAAACGAGTAGTTCTCGATACCATTGAGAACCTGTTTTCCGGGCTGCAGAATGAAGGAATTCTAAGGGCTGAGTTGCGCCGCTTGTTTCGCTGGCTCAAAGATAGGGGTGTGACCGCGGTCATCACCGCCGAACGCGGCGAAGGTGCCCTCACCCGCCACGGGCTGGAAGAATATGTTTCTGATTGCGTCCTCCTGCTCGACCACCGCATGGTGGACCAGATTTCCACCCGCCGGCTGCGCATCGTGAAATATCGGGGCACGGCGCATGGCACCAATGAGTATCCGTTTCTGATCGACGAAGATGGTTTCAGCGTCTTACCGGTCACCTCCCTGGGCCTGCAGCATCATGTAAATCATGAGCGCATTTCGACCGGCGTTCCCCGCTTGGATACGATGCTGGGGGGCCAAGGATTTTACAGGGGCAGCACCGTCCTGATTTCGGGAACAGCCGGAACTGGCAAGACCAGCTTGTCTGCGCAGTTTGTCGATGCCGCCTGCCGGCGCGGCGAGCGTTCTCTTTACTTCTCCTTCGAGGAATCGCCGGGTCAGCTCATTCGCAATATGCAATCCATCGGCCTGGACTTGGCACAGTGGATCAAGAAGGATCTGCTCCGGTTTCATTCCAGCCGAGCCACGCTTTACGGGCTGGAGATGCACTTGGCGATCATGCACAAGATTATTCACGAGTTTCAACCCCAAGTGGTGGTTATCGATCCGGTGGGAAGCCTGGTACAAGCAGGCAACCGGCGCGACGCCCACATCATGTTGATTCGCCTGATCGACTTTCTGAAGCAAAAGGGAATCACCGGCATTCTGACAAACTTAACTTCCGGCGGAGAGGCCATAGAGAAGACCGACGTGGAAATCTCCTCCATCGTGGATACGTGGCTATTCGTGCGGGACATCGAATTGGGCGGCGAACGCAACCGCGCCCTGTACGTTCTTAAATCGCGAGGTATGGCCCACTCCAACCAACTCCGGGAATTTCGTTTGACGGATCATGGAGTCGATTTGCTGGACGTATATCTAGGTCCCGAAGGCGTTCTGACCGGATCGTCCCGTCTATCGCAGGAAACGCGTGAGAAGGCTGCGGGGTTGGAACGGCGGCGGGAGGCCGAGCGCAGACAGCGTGACCTCACGCGAAAACGGGAAGCGTTGGAAGCCCGTATCACGGCGCTCCGAAAAGAGTTCGCGATCGAGCAAGAGGAGTTGGCTATGGTTGGTGCCGAGGAAATTGCGAGCGAAAAATTTGTGGCCGACAGTCGCGAAGCCATGGCTCGCAGCCGCCGCGCCGATCAGAGCGATGGGATTGTCTCTACCAGAAAGCAGCACAGGAGTCAGGATGGCAAAAACACCAAACGCTAGCCCCAAGCCACCTCTAAGTCTCAAAGAGATTAACGACAAAGGAACGGAGGCAGGCGAAGTCTGGGAACTCCGTTTGTATGTTGCGGGCCAAACTCCGCGATCGGTCGCCGCCTTTGCGAATCTCAAGAAAATCTGTGAGGACCACTTGGCCGGGCGCTACAATATAGAAGTGGTCGATCTGGTGAAGCATCCGCAATTGGCTGCCGGGGACCAGATCCTAGCAATTCCTACCTTGGTGCGGAAGTTGCCGCAGCCGTTGCGCAAAATCGTGGGCGATCTTCGCGACACCGAACGTGCCTTGGTGGGTTTACAGCTGCGGCCTGCTGCTCTGGAAAAGTGAAGCGAAGAAGTCAGCTCTTCGTCGGGAGAAATTTAGATGGAAGAAGGCACGCCGGCGGTTGAAATCCATTTGTCGGACGAAGCGGAACAGACGCTGCGCGCGATTCGCGATGGGACGGTGGATGCGTTCGTAGTGCGCGATCCTGAAGGTCATCGGGTTTATACCCTCGAGGGCTCCGACCTTCCCTACAGCACTCTGGTGGAAAGAATGCAGCAGGGAGCAGCCATGCTCGATGCCGACGGTTGCGTCATTTATGCCAATCATAGTCTGGCACAGTTGCTGGGTGTGGCGCGTGAGACGCTGGTCGGGTTTCCTCTTACCAACTTCCTGGCGCCGGAGGATCATCCCGGTTGTCAGAAATTGCTGCATGAGGCTCGGAGCGGGTTCAGCGAAGGCGAAATGCGTTTGCGTCGGGCTGATGGCGAATCGATTTCTGCCCATTTCTCTTTGAGTCTGTTGTCCCGCGACAAGTCGGCAACCGGAGTTCTGGTCACTGACTTGACCGCCAGCAAGGAGCAAGGGGAACTGGCGTCACGCTTTCAGCGAATGCAGGATGAAGAACGCAAGCGCATTGCGCGGGAACTGCATGACAGCGTAGGCCAGTTGCTCGCCGCCATCGGCATGAATATCGCTATCGTCCAACAGCAATCTCGTAAGCTCGATGCGGACGGAACCAGGGCCGTGTCCGAGAACGCCATGCTGGTGGAACAGGTCTCCAGAGAGATTCGTACCATCTCTCACTTGCTACATCCTCCTCTGCTTGACATAGCCGGGTTGGTGTCTGCGCTGCGTTGGTATGTGGACGGATTCTCAGAACGCAGCAAGATAAAAGTCGACCTTGATATTCCATCTGATTTCGGCCGGCTGCCCGACGACGTTGAAATTGCAATCTTCCGGATCGTTCAGGAGTGTTTGACCAATATCCATCGTCACGCTGGAAGCGCCACTGCCACGATCGCCGTGTATCGGGAGAATGACTTCCTGACGGTTCAAGTTCGGGATGAAGGGAAGGGAATACCCAAGGACAAGCAACGAGACCTGCTCGAATCGGGCCGAGCCGGCATCGGCTTTGGTGGTATGCGGGAACGTCTCCGGCAGCTTGACGGCAGCCTCGAAATTCAATCGGAGGGACGTGGCACCACGGTGATTGCGAAAGTCAAGATTGCGTGAGAATGCGGAAGGCATGGTTGTGCAATCGGGGAAAGTCTATCGGCCCAAAGCAGATTTTATTGGGAACCCATGCACCCTCCTTCACTTTCCAATACAGAACTTGCTGAAGATGAGGTTGAGGATGTCATCCGTCGTGGTAGCTCCGGTTATCGCGTCAAGAGGTCGAAGGGCATTGTAAAGATCGAGCAGGAGCATCTCGTGAGGGATTCTGCCAGTTACCGCATTGCTCGCCGCCTCCAGCATAACCAGTGACTCTTGAACAAGGCCCTGGTGGCGAACATTGGTAAGAAATCCACTTTCTGCCTGCGCTCCGGTTTCGCCCCCGATGTGGCGCAAAATCTCACTCCGTAGTTCGCCGATTCCCTGCCCGGTCAAGGCAGACACTTGAACCCTGGCAAACTGGCCGGTCGTCACCGACCATCGGCTACTCGATTCCAGGTCGCATTTGTTCCCCACCACAATTGCCGGACGACCCTGCACTTGCCGCAGCAGCTCGTTGTCTTCGGTCGCCACGTTCTGCGAAGCATCGAATACCACCAGCACCAGATCAGCATCCGCCAGGGCTTCGATGGATTTCCGAATGCCGATTGATTCCGCTTCGTCGAGCGCTTGCCGGATGCCCGCGGTGTCGACAAGCCGCAGGGGAATGCCACCGAGCGCGACAGTTTCGCTGACCAGATCGCGTGTGGTGCCGGGGGTTGCGGTCACGATGGCCCGTTCGCGCTCAACCAGACGATTGAACAAACTGGACTTCCCTACGTTGGGCCGGCCGATGATGGCCAGCGTCAGTCCCTGATGGACGATATTTCCGTAGGCGAAGGTTGCGGCAAGAGCCGCGAGCGGCTGACGTACCGCCGCGATGCGTTCGAGGATGACAGAGTCGGGCAGGATAGATACGTCGTCCTCTGCGAAGTCGATGCCTGCTTCGAGCACAGCGATCAATTCGACTAGTTTCTGTTTGACCGGCTGCAGGCGTTTGGAAAGAGCGCCCTCAAGCTGTTGCGCGGCAACTTTTGCCTGATAGAGCGTCTGCGAGTCGATCAGATCGCGAACCGCTTCGGCTTGGGTGAGATCGATGCGGCCGTTAAGAAACGCGCGCATGGTGAACTCGCCCGGCTCCGCGAGCCGCGCCCCGGCCGCAACACAAAGTTCGACGAGGTGCCGCAGCACCACGGGAGAGCCGTGGGCGGCGATCTCGACAATGTCGTCAGTGGTATAGGAATGGGGTCTTGCGAAATAAGTCACCACTACTTCATCGATCCGCGTGGGGACAGCCGTCCTCGGCGGTCCCACCGGGCGCAGCTCGGCGACGTCTCCACCGCACTCGATGAGTTCGCCGACAACCGCCAGTCCGGGTTCCAGATCGTGTTTCAAGCGCAACATGGGCGAGGTGATCTGGCGAGCTCGCGGTCCCGCCACGCGCACCACTCCGATCCCGCCGCGCCCCGGGGGCGTGGCGATAGCGACAATGGTATCGTCGAGGTTCACCGAGCGATTGTAGTGGGTGTGGCCACGACCTTCTCAATCTCGGCCTTCAGCTCAAGATAGGGCAATGCCCCGGGATGGTACATTGCCACCTTGCCGCTGCGGTCAAGCAGCACAAGTGTCGGCGTAGTGGATGCTCCATACATATCGAAGTTGTACTTGCTGATGGGGACGGGCATATCGAGCAGGCCTGCATAGAAGCGATGCCGCACTGCGTCGATGTAGGCCAGCTCGTCGCTGGGAGCTGCATTTTCGACTTGTGCCGTATATCCATAGAGCCGGGTGGGACCGATGACGGTTAATCCCCTGGGCGCAAATTCCGAGCGCAGTTGCGTGATGATGGGAGCCTCGGCTTTGCAGTCAACGCACCAGTGCGCCCAGAAGAACAGCAGAACCGGGGAGCCTTTGAGTTGAGCCAGCCCAGGCGGTTTTGATCCCAGAAATTCATCGCTCCGAAGTACGGGCGCGGCTTTGCCGTCGAAGGAAAGCAGGTTCAGGTTTTTCTGCAGACGTGCGCGGATCGAGGTACTGCCATAAGCGCGCAGCGCAGCCTGCAGAATCGCGACGGCCTGAGTGCGCTGCCCGCGGGCTGCCAGGGTTTGGGACTGTACTTCGATGGCCGCTCCCAAAGCCGTCGCCAGGTGCGGGTCGGCATCGAGCGGACGCTGCTTGAGTTGCTCGCGTGCCATGGCACTGGTTTGTTTGGCATACGCCGCCGCCTGATCGTAGTCGCGCGCGACAAGAGCAGCCCGCGCCATCCAGGAATAGGCTTCGATATATTCGGACGTGACGCCGTTCTGGGCTTGGTAGGTCTTCAGTTCCGAGTCGGCTGTCGGAAAGCTGTTCCGGGCCAAAGCCCCACGGACATCTTCCACAATGCCCGCCCAGGTTGAGGTTGTAAGTACGAAGACGATTGCCAGACCGCGCAGACGCATATCCTGATGATCCCTTAATCTTGATGATCCATCTTTTGCGCCCGGATGGCAAATTCGCGAACCCTTGGAGAGGCTGCATAACCCTTTGTTATGGTTAGGCTTAGGTGGGACTTTCGAGATTTTTTGTAGCAATTTCGGGGCACTTGAAATACAATTCACCTGCGTTTGACTTTGGAGTTCCTCGCAGTAATTTCCCCGCTTACGGCGCGTGACCTGCCTGCCGAAGAACCCTTCCAAAGTTTCAGCGCTATATCAAATAAAGGAACATTGCAACACCATGGAAACAGGAACAGTGAAGTGGTTTAACGACGCCAAAGGCTACGGGTTTATCAGCCGGCAAAACGGCGAGGACGTATTTGTGCATTTCTCGGCCATTCAGGCAAGCGGCTTCCGCAGCCTGCAGGAAGGTCAGCAGGTGCAATTTGACGTGGTCAAAGGCCCTAAGGGCTGGCAAGCCGAGAACGTGAAGGGTGCATAAACCACTTCGCAGCTAACCATTCAGAAAAGGGCGGCCAAATATGGCCGCCCTTTTTTTCTCGGGGAACTTTTCGCCATCCCACGACATTACCAGTAGTGAAGGAACTAGGCGGGAACTCATGCAAGCCGCACTGCCGGCGCTCGTTCTAGACTCGCAGGCGATAAAGCGAAGCGCCATGAACGGTACGCCAGGAAATTCCGACGCGGAGAAGCCTGCAACGGCGGCAAGCGACGAACAATTGATGGCCGCGTTTGCCGGCGGTTCGAAGGATGCGTTTGCCGAGTTGTTCTCGAGGTACAAACAGCCGCTATATGGATTTTTCCGGCGTCGCGTTGCCGATCGAGCGCAAGCGGAAGAGCTGGCGCAGGAGACTTTTCTCGCGGTGCTTCGCGCGTCGTCACGCTATGAACCGCGCGCCCTTTTTCGAACCTATCTGTATGCCATTGGCTTCAAAGTCCTGGGCGCGTATCGCCGGAAAGCGGCCTTTCGCGCGACGTTTCTAGGGACTACCGCCGGGGGTGCCGAGCCTGCGATTCAGAACGCCATGGACGCGGAAGTATGGCTGCGCCAGGCGGTGGGTAAGCTGGAGCGTTGGGATCGCGAAATCCTGTTGCTGCGTGAATTTGAGCAGTTGAGCTACGCGGAAATTGCCGAGTTGCTGAGTTTGCCGGTGAACACGGTGCGCTCGCGTCTGTTTCGCGCACGGATGGCGTTGCGCGATCTGCTTGCCGCGCCCGCTCCGAAACCATCTGCAGAAAAGCTCACGGAATCGGAGGGACGCGCATGAACACCACTGCACATCCTGTGGCCCCCGAAGAAGTCATGGCCCTTCTCGATGGCGAACTTTCCGCCGCGGAGGCGCAAGCCGTCTCCGCGCACCTGGATCGCTGCGCCGAATGCAGCGCGCTCGCTGAGCAGTTCCGCAGCACGTCACGGTCAGTTTCGCGCTGGAACGTCGAGGCTGTGCCGGCAAGGCTGGAGCACTCCGTTACAAGTGCGGCGGTCAAGGCTGGCGCAGGCGTCGACCTCGGTAAAGCGAACCTCTTTGTTCGCGCCAGCTTTTGGAGTTGGAAGCAGTGGGCCCTTGGGAGTGGAGGCACGCTGGCGGCGCTATTGCTTGTGCTGGCCATTTTCTTGCCAACCTCGCACCGCTCTCAGCAGGCAGCAATGTCCGCAACGTTGTATCGGGGAAAGCAGCCCACCGAAAGGGAGAGTTCTGCCGGAGGCAGCGCCGGTAAACTTCCGGTCAATGGTGATTCGATCGTCGATCAGCAGTCCAACCTATCTCAGAGCCGGACTGCAGAAGCACTCTTGACACTAACCTCGCCCGCTATTGCAGCAGATTCGAACGGCAATTTTCATGGCCTTGGCGATCACGCCGAGAAGTCTTTTTCCGTGCATAGCCAGCCGGGGACCGGTCAGCAGGACAAGGCTAGTTCAGGCCCCATGATCGCGCGCAGTGTCGCGCTCTCGATCGTGGTGAAAGATTTCGCCGCTTCCCGTTCATCTCTTGACGGTATGCTGGCGCGGCATCATGGATATTCCGCGCAGCTGAACGTCAGCACGCCGGAGAACGCTGCGCGGGGTCTCGAGGCATCGCTTCGGATTCCGGCGGCCGAACTCGCTTCGGCGGTTGCTGACCTCAAAACTCTCGGCCGCGTCGAGAACGAATCGCAATCCGGCGAAGAAGTTACTCAGGAGCACGCCGACCTTGTGGCGCGCCTGAACAACTCCCGTGAAACCGAACAGCGTTTACGAACCATCCTTCAGGAGCGTACGGGAAAAGTTGTCGAGGTTCTCCAGGTGGAGCAGGAGATTGCGCGCGTCCGCGGCGATGTTGAGCGCATGGAGGCGGAGCAGAAGGCCCTCGAACACCGCGTAGACTTCGCCACCGTCGCCCTGCAGCTCACAGAAGAATACAAGGCGCAGCTAAATCCCCCGGCTGCTTCCGTTTCCACCCGCATTCATAATGCGTTTGTAGCCGGCTATCGCGACGCGTCGGAGATGGTGCTCTCGATCGTGCTGTTCTTCGCCGAGTCCGGCCCTGCGCTGCTGGTCTGGCTGGTAATTCTCGGATTGCCGGTCATTTTCGTGTGGCGGCGATACCGGAGAGCCCTCGGCACCACCTAGCCGGAGAGCTAGCAGGACCTCAAGTCACGATCAGTCGAAGTGCCGGAAGTCCCGACGCTGCTCGCAAACTTCGCTCGAGACGCTAATTATTGTCGGCCGTCCCGAATCAAAACCACGTCCGCATCCGTATGGCCACGAACCAAGGCCAACTGCTTTCCGTCGAACGACCAGTGAAAATCGAAAATGTGTTCCGATGTGAAATCCGTAATTTGTTTGCCTTTGGAACCATCGAGCGGCTGCAGCCACAGGTTGTCTACGCCATTTTGCCGAACCGGGTAAATCACTCCTTTGCCGTCACGCGAAAAATGCAGCAGGCCAAAACGCGGGCGCTCAAATTCCACTACCTTCGCGGCCTTACCCCCGTCTGTATCCACCAGGGCAAGCATTTCTTTGTGCTCTCCGGAGTGTTCCAGGGTGGGAAATGCGGCGAGTTTTCCATCCGGCGACACGTCAAACAGGCCAACGCTCGGCGACTCCGAAAGCACTTGTGAGGGGCCACCATCGATGGGCGCTTTTGCCAGTTTCTGCCCGCCGCCGAGCTCCATGAAAAACACCCACTCGCCATCGTTTGAACAAACTGGGTTTGTATCGAGCTTCCCGTTTGTAACCTGCTTGAGAGCGCCTGCCGTATCCATTCGCCAAATGTTTTGCACGCCGCTCTGAAACCTTACAAAGACAATGCGGCCGCCCGCGCCGCAGGCCGAAGGAGAGCCGTTGACGGACTGCTCCGGAATCGGCGTCTTGTTGCCCGTAGCCGGATCGATTAGATTCAGCACGTTCGCCTGATCGGAAATCACCTTGTTCTCTCGCGTCCAGGTAAAGTTGGTATCCGAATCGGCTGACGTGATCTGGCGCACCTGGGCTGCCGGCGCGCCAACCGGCATCACCTGCAGGTTCCAGCGGTAGGCATTCTGCACGGTGGCGAGGATATGTCCGCTGCTCGCCACGCTAAGATCGGAGTAACTATTGGTGTCACGCGTGACCGCGGAATATACCCCCTTGGGATAGGAAACGAATCCGATTTGCGTCCGGGTGAAATTTGAGTTTTGCTCTTTGCTCAGCAGCAGCAGTCCGCTGCCATCGGGCAGCCATAATGGGGTTCCAGCGATGCGCTCGTTGCTGCTATAGAAAGCATTACGCTGTCCACTGCTTACATCCACCGCCACCAGCCTGAATAATCCATTCGCCACATCCAGCGCTTGGCCAACAATCGTCTTCCCATCGGGCGACCACGCTGGTTGGTATAAGGCGTCGCTGGTCGGTCCACTGCTCAGGATCCTTTCCTCTCCCCCATCCACAGCCCGCACAATGAGTTGGTACTTGCCGTGTTCCGGATTGTCGTAGCGCATGTATGCAAACTTCTTTCCATCCGGAGAAAAAGTGATATTGGAGTCGACGTCGGACACTAGTTTCTGGGGGGTCCCCCCGAGCAGCGCGGCCCGGTACAGAAACATCAAATTCGGATTTCCCACATCGCTACGCACGAGATAAAAATAGTTTCCGTCGGGCGAGAAGAGCAGGCCGGTGTAGTACTGGTCGGCCGCGGGCTGCACTTGGGCATTGCTGTTGGTCGGCACATTTCTGAGCCACAGGCTGGCCAGCCCATTGTTTCTGGTCACGCTCAGAATGTACTTGCCATCCGGGGAAATGGCCACGTGCACGGCGTCGCCGGTATCGGTAACTTTGGTGACAGAGATGTCTTGGAATGGAGCGGGGCGGCTGCGCGTGAAATATGCATAGACTCCATACCCGGCAGCCGCTAACAGCACCAACACGATTCCCGTCATCACTCCGGTGCTGAGCTTGTGCTGCCGTGCTGCGGCGATCACAGCCGAACTTCCGGAACTGCGCGCCGGGGAAGGGATGCCGGAAGCAGCCGCTGCCGAGGAACCCGTCATCGGAATCGCCGGAGCGCCCGTGGGGGCTGCTTGTGCGGACTTGCGTCCGGATTCTATATCCCGCTTCAGCCGCCGCAGGTCGCCGCGCAAATCTCCGGCGGAGTGAAAGCGCAGGTCGCGATCTTTTTCCAGAGCCTTCGCGAGAATTTCTTCCAGTCGCGGCGGGACCGCGGAGTTCAGCTGCGACGCCGGAACCGGATCGAGTTCGAGAATGGCGTGAAAAATCAACGCCGAGGTTGCGCCGGAGAACGGCAAACGTCCAGTCGCCATCTGGTAGATCACGACGCCCAAGGAAAACAAATCGGTACGGGAATCCAATTCCTCGCCGCGCGCCTGTTCGGGAGACATGTAAGCGATCGTACCCACGGTCGCGCCCGGGCTAGTCAGGTGTAACGGTTCGGGAGAGTCCCGCGTAGCCCCGATGGTTTCCATCGCCATCTCGGGACGCGCCAGCTTGGCAAGGCCGAAGTCCAGCACCTTCACCTGCCCGCGATCCATAACGAATATGTTCGCGGGTTTAATGTCGCGATGGATGATACCTTTCGCGTGGGCGGCGTCGAGCGCATCTGCGAGCTGGATACTCCACTCGAGCAGGCGATCCAGCGGCACGGGGCCGGACGCCAAGCGGCGGTCCAGAGTCTCGCCCTCCAGCAATTCCATGGCGATGAACGACTGCTCATGCTGGTTCTCAAGCCGGGCTTTTTCCACCGCATAGATCGTGCAGATGTTGGGATGGTTCAACGCCGAAGCGGTGCGGGCCTCCAACAGAAAACGGTCCAACGCGTTTTGATCACGAGAAAGTTGCGGCGGAAGAAACTTCAGCGCGACACGGCGCCCCAAGTCGAGGTCTTCGGCGCTGTAGACAATCCCCATTCCGCCGCTGCCTAACTGGCCCGTGATGCGGTAGTGCGAGATGGTCTGGCCGATCATGGATGGATGGGGCGGGAAAATCCATCTTAGGGGGATGAGGGAGAGCAGTCAAACCAAGTCGTGGGCGGCTTATGCGACGGACACCTGTTCGGCGGCGCTCACGGAATCGAAGAAACGAAAGAACTGCTCGACCCGCGTAACCTTGAGCGCGTTGTGGATGCGCTCGCTCACGCCTACCAGCGCCAGATTCCGTCCGCCATGCTGGCGGGTAACGTATGCGCCTACCAGCGCCCCGATACCGGCGGAATCGACGTAAGGGACATTCGTGAAATCGATGATCAGCGCTCGGGAGGTGTCGGCGCGTATCGTGGCCTGGAACTCAAACATCGTGGTCATCACCAGGGCTCCATTGAGGCGGAGAACGCGCTGTCCGGGCTGCGTTCCGGGCTGATCTTCAATGCGGAGGGACTCCTGCGGCATCGGAAAATACTAAATCCTGCATTACGGAGGATTGTTAACGCAGTGTTAATTTACATTGGACAGGCTGAGCCTGGTCTAGATTGCGACCGCATGCTGACGGCGACGCGACTGTATTTCAATGTAGACGTTCACCAATGACACCGCGGCCGGGGTCACTCCGGGGATGCGCGAGGCCTGGGCCAAGGTGCGGGGCTGCACATGGCTCAGCTTTTCCTGCATCTCATGCGAAAGTCCGCTGACCGAACGGTAGTCGAACCATCCCGGGATCGACCGCTGCTCGGACTTTTTCATCCGCTCCATGGCGCGCTGCTGTTGCAATAGATAGCCCTCGTACTTAACTCCAGTTTCGACCGATTTCAACTCGTTCCGCACTTCGGAGGAAATGGAAGCCGTCGATGGCGCGGAACTATTGCGGGCAAAAAACTCCGGCGTAATTTCTCTCAGCAGGGGAACGAGGTGTTCGATGGTTACTTCAGGACGCTTGAGTAGTTGCGCGCAACTTTGGCCGAGCGCCGAACTCCAGTCGTTTCCCTTCAGCGGTTCGTTCAGCATCGCAGCCGTGAGCTTGGTCTTTTCCAGAAGCAGCTTCAGCCCTTCCAGTCGCTGCTGCTTGGTCTGAAAATCGTCCCAGGCTTCATCGGAAATCAAACCTACACGGCGGCCGTGCGGCGTAAGCCGGCGATCGGCGTTATCGATGCGCAAATGCAAGCGGAATTCCGCCCGCGAAGTGAACATCCTGTAAGGCTCGTTCGTCCCCTTCGAAATCAAGTCGTCGATCAGGATCGCGGTGTATGCCTCGGTGCGGTCGAGAATCAGCGGCGGTTGCGCCTTCACCTGCAGGGCTGCGTTTATGCCTGCCATAAGGCCTTGGCAAGCGGCTTCTTCATAGCCGGACGTGCCATTGATTTGCCCGGCAAGAAACAGGTGGGCAATCTTCTTGGTCTCCAAAGTGCGCTGCAGTTCCGTGGGATCAATGGAGTCGTACTCGATGGCATAGCCGGGACGCAGCATCTCCGCGCTTTCGAGCCCCGGAATCGACTTCAAGATGGCGACTTGTACTTCCACGGGCAGTGAAGTGCTCATGCCGTTGACGTAAATCTCGTGCGTGTTCAACCCCTCAGGCTCGAGGTAGAGCTGATGCACCTGCTTGTCAGGAAACTTCACAATCTTGTCTTCGATCGATGGACAGTAGCGCGGGCCAATCGACTGAATCTGTCCGCTGTACATCGGGGAGCGATGCACGTTCTCGCGGATGATGCGCTGGGTCTCGGGCGAAGTCCAGGCAATGTAGCAAGGCACCTGGGAGTCGTGATGGGCTACGCGCCTAGTGCGAAAACTGAAAGGCGTTGGGTCCTGATCGCCGGGCTGGATCTCGAAGCGTGACCACTCGATGGTGCGTCCGTCCAGCCGAGGCGGCGTTCCCGTCTTTAAGCGGCAGCCGCGGAGGCCGAGCTTCTTCAGGGACTCGCCGAGCAAAACTGCGTTCGGCTCGCCGGAGCGTCCGGCCGGATACTGCTGCTCGCCGCAGTGAATCAGGCCGTTGAGAAACGTACCGGTTGTGATGATGACAGCTGCCGCGCCAACGGAGCGTCCGTCGCGCAGGCGAACGCCAAGAATCCGACGCGAGGCCTCAGAACCAAGCGCTCCGCCATCATCTACATTCCCATCGCCTGGCTGATGATTGACAGCCGACGGCGGAGAGCTTTCTTCGATGATCAGCTCTGCCACTTCCGCCTGCTTGATCTTGAGACTGGGCTGCCCCTCGAGCACCTCGCGCATCTTGAGACGATAGGCTTGCTTGTCGCACTGGGCGCGCGGCGACCATACAGCCGGCCCGCGCGAAGTATTCAACAGACGGAACTGGATGCCCACCGCGTCGGTGATCTCACCCATAATGCCGCCGAGCGCATCCACTTCGCGGACCAGGTGACCTTTAGCGATGCCGCCGATTGCCGGGTTGCAAGACATCTGCGCGATCAGGTCGACGTTGAGGGTGATGAGCGCCGTCTTCAGCCCCATGCGCGAGGCGGCCATCGCGGCCTCGCATCCGGCATGGCCGGCGCCGACGACAACGACATCGAATTGTTCCGTGAACTGCATGTCAATGATTCGAAGCTCTCGGTTTCCGGTTGCCGCGATTTTCTGTTTTCATTCTAACAAGTTAGGGCGCTAGTGATTGCCATCGACTTGCCGCCCCGACAGACTCGCTCGTATATTAGTGAGTCAAACCAGAAATCATCGGGGGTGGTCATGAACAGCACTCAGTTCTTGGAGCAATTGGAGGCATCGATCGCCAGGTATGACTTGCTCTGCCATCCGTTCTACAAAGCGTGGGCGGCTGGCGATTTGACGCGAGACGATCTTCGCGAATATGCCCGCCACTACTATCATCATGTTCAGGCGTTTCCCTCATACCTGGCCGAGTTCGCGCTGCGTCTCGACGAGGGAGAATTGCGGCGGGCAGTTCTGGCAAACATGATTGACGAGAAGGGTACCGCGGGCGGATCGGGTAAGGACTCTGTGTCCCACTCCGAGCTTTGGCTCGATTTTGCCGAAGGCATGGGATCGAGACGGGACATGCAG
Source organism: Candidatus Acidiferrales bacterium (assembly GCA_035603655.1). Classification (GTDB taxonomy): domain Bacteria; phylum Acidobacteriota; class Terriglobia; order Terriglobales; family Acidobacteriaceae; genus Sulfotelmatobacter. The sequence continues at coordinate 18,293 of DATNKA010000512.1, forward strand.
TGGCACCTGCCGGTCACACAAGTTCGCGACCTGATGAAGCACTTCCATCGTGTCGCCAGTGGAGGTTCGCCGGAAGAAGCCCTGGCGGCGTTCTACGCCTACGAATCTCAGGTGCCGCGCGTGGCCAAAGAGAAAGAGCGCGGGCTTCGCGAAAGGTATGGCGCTGATGATAAGACTTGCGGCTACTTCGCTGTGCACGCGACCGCGGACATTCCCCACGCAAATATTTGGCGAAGGCAACTGGAGAATCGCGTCGCGGGAAATCCCCAAGCTGCGCACGCTGCGCTGGAGACAGCCGGGAATACAGCCAACATGTTGTGGCAGGCTCTTGACGGGATTGAGGCGGCGCGTATGAGTTACGCGGTTTAGTTCACCTTGCACTGATCGCAATTCGGATGGATCGCGAGCGTTGGCCAATGATTTCTGCGGCGGAGTTTTAACCGCGATCATTGGCTTGTCGTTTCTTGGGCTGGTCGTCTCTTGCCGCTTAAGATTCGGCGAGAAGAAAATAGAATGGCAAAAGAAATTCCTATCGGTGCCAATGGCGAAGCGCGCGAGACGGTCGAATTCAAGCACACGCTCGCCGCGCATCACCCTGAGCTGCCACCGGTTTATTCCACCCCCGATATGATCCGCCTAATGGAGACTGCGGCCTTCCTGGCGCTGCAACCCTACTGCGAGGGCGACGAGATTACAGTGGGGACGGCGGTCAACATCGAGCACCGTGCGGCGAGCGCGATCGGCGCGCACATCCGAGCCGAAGCCGTGCTCGAGTCATGGGACGGACGCTTTTATTCATTGCGCGTTATCGCCCGCGACGACCACCAGGAAATTGGCCGTGGAACGGTCGGTCGCGCGGTGGTGAGCATAGGGAAATTCTTGAAGAAATCCCAGACGAAAAAAACGAACCTTGAGCTGTGAAAAATCGCTTCCGGTCCCGGACGCTGAACAATCTAGAATGGCATCACGATCGTAGGTGAAGAATATGGCTCAGGAGCAAGCCAAGGCGGCATCCTTTCGTGTTCTGCACTCAGGCAGAGAGATTCTGCTGCTTCCCAATGTATGGGACGTCGCCAGTGCACGCCTCATCGAAGAGTCCGGCTTCAAGGCAGCGGCCACGAGCAGTGCCGCCATCGCCTTTTCGCTGGGCTATCCCGACGGGCAGAGGATTTCACGGGAGCAGATGCTCGCAGTGATTGCGCGCATCGCAAAAGCTGTGCGGGTCCCGGTCACGGCGGACGTGGAAGCGGGGTATGGAAAGAGTCCAGAAGACGCGGGCCGAACCGCCCGGGCGGTGGTTGAAGCGGGAGCGGTGGGCATGAACCTGGAAGATGCGATTGGAGACTCGCCCTCCGTGCTGGTTGAATTGCCGCTGCAACTGGAAAAGATACGCGCTGTTCGCGAGATGGCGAGCCGTCTGAGGGTTCCGCTCGTGCTCAACGCGCGTACTGATATGTATCTTCTGCAGATTGGAGATCCGGCCGAGCGCTACGACGAAACCGTCCGCCGGCTAAGCGCTTTTCGGGAGGCGGGAGCCGACTGCGTTTTCGCGCCCGGACTTCGGGATGCGCCTACCATCGGTCGGCTGGTAGCGGACCTAAAATGTCCGATCAATATTCTCGCGGGGCCCGGTTCTCCTTCGGTGCCGGAATTAGCCAAACTGGGAGTGGCCAGAGTGAGCCTGGGCTCGGCGACCATGCGCGCTACGGTCGGCTGCCTCCGCCGCATTGCGCAGGAGTTGAAGGCCACCGGCACCTACTCCAGTCTGGAAGACGCTCCCTCTCACGCTGAGATGAATCGCATGATGGAGCGCAAGCCCTGAAGATAGCTCTGATACCGGGATGACGACTAATAAGAAGCCTATCC
>DATNKA010000513.1:0-5188 GCA_035603655.1 Candidatus Acidiferrales bacterium
GACCGCGTCAACCTTTCTACGTACTACGATTACACCACCGCCAAAGAAAAGCGTGTCACTGAGGTGACGCCGGTAACGCAGGAAATGGCTTTCCTGACGGTTTCCAGCTACGGACCTGAGAACCAAGCGGAACAGGCGTTCAACGTTGCCGAATTCAGCCGCGTCCTAGCCAAACAGTCCAGCAAAGACCTGAACAAGAAACCGACATCCACTATCCAGGGACCGCTTCCGTCAGGTTCGGGGGCAATCACCGGGGTGGTCACAGATCAGAGTGGTGCCGTGGTTGCGAATGCCACGGTGACGGTACTTTTCCAGAATGGCCAGAGCGAAACCACAACCACGGATAGCAATGGACGGTATTTGATCTCCAGTCTTTCTGCGGGAACGTACGAGATCGACTTCAATGCCACGGGTTTCCAACAAACTGCGGTGGCCCGCGTGCCGGTACAGCCGGGCTCAACAACGGCCTTGGATGCCACCTTACACGTGGGCACCGTGTCCGAAGCTGTTGAGGTGAGCGCCGAAGCGGTCACCTTAAATACGGAGTCCGCAGAAGTGGCCAGTACCGTCGCGAAAACCATACAAGGAACCGCGTCTGCTGAAAAACAGCTCTTCACGCCGAGGCTCCGGAAGTACTTTCCTGAGACGCTTGTTTGGAAACCAGAAGTCATCACTGACGCTCACGGGCGGGCGCACCTCGACTTTCCGATGGCGGACAATATCACGGCATGGACTATGTCTGTCATCGCCTCGACCGAAGCTGGACAGGTTGGAGTGGCGGAAAAGGAGTTGCGGACTTTCCAGCCTTTCTTCATTGAGCACGATCCACCCAAAGTACTTACCGAAGGCGATCAAATCAGCCTTCCCGTGGTCTTGCGCAACTACTCGGACAAACAGCAGACTCTGGTGGCGGAACTCAAGTCGGAAGCGTGGTTTTCCATGCTGTCGCCGCCGCAGCAAAACGTCACCGTTGCGGCTGGAGGCGATGCGAATGGAGTATTCACCTTCAAGGCGATAGCACGAGCGAATCCTGGCAAACAACGCGTAACCGCGCGCAATAACGAGACCGGAGATGCAGTGGAACGCGAGGTTCAAGTCCATCCTGACGGCCAGGAAATCTCGTTTACTACGGGTCGACTCCTTGCCGGTGAGAATCAGACGATTGAGATTCAAGTTCCGCCTACGGCTATTCCCGGTTCTATGGATGCGGAGCTTCGTATCTATCCGAATCTCATTGCGCACGTCCTCGACGCCATGAATGGCATCGCCAAGCGACCGGCGGGCTGCGCGGAGCAGATTACATCGATCGGGTATGTAAGTCTCCAGGCTCTGCAATTGCTGAAGAAGGCAAGTGTGGACGCTGCAACGAAAGATTCTCGCGCACAAACCTATGCAGGAGCCCTAAAGTCCGTTCAGGACGCCTACGCATTGCTGCCCTCGTTGCAGCAAGCCAACGGCGGCTTTTCTTACTGGGGCAATACTTCGGAAGACGTTGCATTGACCGCCTACGTTCTGAGATTCCTGACGGAAGCCGGCGAATTCGTTAAAGTCGACCCTCAAATCACGTCGAAAGCGCGATCTTACGTAGTCTCGCAGCAAACGCCGTCAGGAGCCTGGGCTCGATATGACTGGTCCACAAAAGCTCAGATAGACGATCCAATGAAGACGGCGTATTTGACACGTGCCTTGGCAACTTCAAGTAAATCGCCCGATGCAAAAGAAGGAGAAGCAGTCGATGCATCAGTCGGAAAGGCCCTTGCTTTTCTCGATGATCGAATCAGCGAATGGCAAGACCCGTATCTGGTTGGAAACTACGCTATTGCAGCGCTCGGCGCGAAGCGGCAAGAGCACATTGCGACTGCTCGCGAACTGCTGGCTCGGCTGGCCCACAATGAAGGATCTACCATCTACTGGAACCTGGAAGCAAACACCACACCTTTCTACGGATGGGGCACCGCCGGACGGCTTGAGACCACGGCTCTTGCCGTTGAAGCTCTTGCGAAACTGGAGTCGCTCGGAAACGATCCGGCGCTCGCGGAACAGGTCAATCGCGGTCTTCAATATCTGCTGACGCACAAGGACCGCTACGCTTGCTGGTATTCCACGCAAGCCACCCAGAATGTTATCGAGGCCATGATTGCCACCATGCCTGTTGGGAAAAACGGGACTGGCGACGACGCCGCATCTGTCTTAGTGAATGGCACGAAACTGGCGGACATCAAACTGCCTAAGGCGACCGAGATTGTAGGCCCGAGAGTGATTGATTTCGGTAAGGAATTGAATGCGGGCAGCAACAGAGTTGCTATCCGGCGAGCGGGCGCCAACAGTGCCATGCAGACGAACGTGATTACGAGTTATTACATACCCTGGCCGCAAGCAGAAGCAACTCAGACGGAGAACTTCAAGTCAGGGAACACAAGAGCGCTGAAACTGAAAGTGGATTTTGATCGCCACGAGGCAAAAGTTGGCGAAGCCCTAGCTTGTCGAGTGGAAACAGAGCGGGTCGGATTCGCTGGTTACGGCATGATGATAGCGGAAATCGGATTGCCGCCGGGTGTGGAAGTTGATCGCGAATCGCTGGAAGAAGCCAAACAGACTGGCGTTGACGGGTACGAAGTCCAGCCAGACAGAGTTGTCTTCTATCTCTGGCCGAGAGCGGGAGGAAGCAAGTTCCAGTTTGTCTTCCGCCCTCGCTTTGGCATAGACGCGATGAGCGCACCGTCGGTTCTTTATGACTATTACAATCCGGAGGCTAATGCAGCAGTTTTGCCGGTAAGGTTCAATGTTCAATAGTAGCAATCAAATCGCCTTTCGGGTCATGTAGTATTCTGCGAACTGGTGGGCGGGCCGGGAGTCAACCCCGGATTGGCAGCTTCGGACGCTACCGTGTTGTTCAGTTACACTACCCACCCATCTAGAACTCGCGCCGGGAATCCGACCCGGATCTCTTCGTTAGGACCGAAGCGTCATCATGATTTAGACCACGCGAGCCTAACGAATGTGGAGGGGATGCAGAGAATTGAACTCTGATCTCAAGGTTCGTTGTCTTGCGCCCTCATCCGTTGGACCACATCCCCACATTGGAAGCGGCAGAGAGATTTGAACTCTCATCGTCCGAGGTAGAAGCTCGGAGCATTGCTCCGTTATGCTATGCCGCCTCTTTGCTAAATCTGGTGCGGGATGTGGGAATCGAACCCACTTCGTCTCGCTTAAAAGGCGAGTGCATATCCTTATCTGCCAATCCCGCAAACTCTGGTGGGTGACGCTGGGATCGAACCAGCCTGGTCTCGCTTAAGAGGCGAGTGCATCAGCCATCTCTGCCAGTCACCCATGTTCAACATCAAAGTGGTGCAGGATGTTGGAATCGAACCAACACCTCGCGGTTATCGACCGCGGGCTCGACCTTCGAGCTAATCCTGCATGGTGCGCCGTTCGGGAGTTGAACCCGCATCTGTTGGGTGTAGGCCAACTGTTCTGGTCCGTTGAACTACCGGCGCGAAAAAATTGGTAGAGGGAGCGGGAGTCGAACCTGCCTGGCCGCGCTAATCTGGCGCCGAAGTGGGTATAAGCCACTGCCCCTCGCCGGAGGCCCCTCCATGGTGGCTCGCGATGGATTCGAACCATCCGCGACGGCCTTATGAGAGCCGCGTTCTTCCTACTGAACTAGCGAGCCTTGTCTGCCCTTAAATTGGCTGGCCGGGCAGGATTCGAACCTGCGCATGGCGTGATTAACAGTCACGTGCCTTTCCAGCTTGGCTACCGGCCAAAAAGCCGAAGGCCCCGATTTTTAGTCGGGGCCTTCGAGAATGTCTGAATTTAGAAAACGAAAATGGTCAGACCAATCCCGAGGGCCGAGCGCGATTGACGCGCCGTCTCATGATGGATTTGGTCTTTACAGTCATTTTCAAGGCGAGTATAGCACAGTCATTTCGCAACTGAAACGCAGCATCGCATCCCCTCGGATTCTCGCCCATTGTGTAAGAGCCCACAGGCCCGGCGTGACGCCGGGCCCGTGAATTCAGTTGACCCATTTCGTCTGCTCTAGCGCACGGAGGTATTCGATGACCGAATCACTCCAGCCATCGATGTTCATCCACTGGCCGTAACCGACGCCGTTTTTGTAGCTGGCCACATTGATCATTTACGCCTGCTTCGTGAGTGGCGCCGGCGCGACAGTTTGCGGATCGCCCTCACCGTAGCCCCGCACAGTAGTGGTGTCCGAATAGTGCCACTGACCGTCCGTGATGACGATGATCCGATCATAGCCGTCACGGTTTGCGGCGGCGACAGCGAGTCCACCTCGGCTCCAGTTGTTCTTGGTAGTGGCCAGCGCATCCCGCAGTGCGAACCCGCGTCGCGGAGGAACCTTGTACGCTTTCTCGTTGAATGCGTAAACGTTCACCCGTTCGGAAGTTTCGCGGAGCAGAATAGCGAGTCCCGCCGCAGCCTCAAAGCGATCCATGTCGCTGTTTCTGCTGAGTCGCGCCATCCACATTGAGGGGCTGGTGTCCACAACTAGCGCAGTCGTTCCGGCAGCGCAGGCTGGTTCTTGAGCGAACGGAACATCTCCTGCTCAAGTTCGGCCTCGTGCTTCGGAGCATAGCGCGCAGCGGTAATGAAGCGAAACGGCAGAACGCGGTCCGTCTTCATCTCACCCAGAGCACTATCGACCAGCTTGTCGCTGACTCCGGCTTCATGCATGTTGCGCAGGTTACGGAGCAATGCTAGTGCGCCCAGCTTCTGTTCACGAAGCAGTCGCTCCCAGGCCTCGCGCTTGTCAGCTCCGGCAGAGAGAGCAACTTCCCACTGTTGCCTTGATCCCCCAATCATCGACTTCAAGAGTTTCCAGTTGGGCAACGAAGAACCACTTGGGGAGTTCCTTATATACAAATATCGCACCCTCGCGAGCACGCAAGTCTGTTCCATGAATTCGGTCTTCAGAACCTACCATCGGTGAATCTCCTACCAAACTCGCACGGGAGACCGAAGCCGCCATGTCCCCTTTCGTCTTTCATCGGGGGCAAAAGTCAATCTCCATCTCGGCCTACGCTAACGAAGAACACCGGATCGTAGCAGCACGGAAGCACCGCTTGACCGAAAGACCGCTTGTAGGAGAACCGATGGTAGCCGCTGCCGCCCCATGGCTCTTGGCGAGTGATCGCTCTGGATCCGCATCGGCGCAGCCCAC